>JBBQDJ010000385.1:0-4239 GCA_038319595.1 Verrucomicrobiales bacterium | reverse complement strand
CCTAGCAAGTTCACTTGATCCGGGCGATCCCACACCGCCACTCTATCAGGCACTGCTGGACCAACGTCGCTACGCCTACAACCGTGGCATTGCCGACCTCGAAAAATCCATCGAACTGAACGACAACCGAGCGACCTATCGATCCTCATTCCTCTTGGACAAGGACCGTTCCGTCCGACAAGCAAACCTCGCCGCCATCTACAAAAATGCAGGGATGACCGAGGCGAGCCTTGAGGAAGCGCGCCGCTCGGTGATCAGCGATTACGTGAACCCATCCGCCCATCTCTTCCTCTCCAACAGCATCAATGCCGGTCGCGATCCTCGCCGCGTGGAACTCCGCAATGAAACGCCCTGGTTCAACGAATTACTTCTCGCCAACCTGTTATCTCCAGCGGGCACCGCCCTGCTCGCACAAAACATTTCCCAACAGGAATACACCGATCTCTTCAACACCGCTCCCTTCGCATTCTCGTCGGTCACACGCTATCGGGGCGACGGTGAGTTTCTCGCGACCGGTACCATCCAGCAGACCTTCGAACGGACCAGCGTCGCCTTGGACTACGATATCTTCAGCGCGGACGGCCAACATCCAAATCAGGATGTGGATCGGAAAACCGCCTATCTGCAATTGAAGCACGCGCTAACACCTCGCGATAGTGTCTATCTCAATCTCAAATTCGAGGAGATCGAACGGGGTGACTCGCGCACACTTTACGATCCTACCGAACTGGATCCCGATATCCGCATCCAGCAGAAGCAGTCTCCCGTCACCATTCTCGGCTATCAGCATGAATGGTCTCCGGGAAGCCGCACGCTGATGCTCGGCGGTGCGCTAACCGAGCGAATTGAAATCAACAACCCGGATGCTACGACAGTCCTCATGGTCATTGATCCATCGCAACCCGGATTGCGAAACCCCATCGGTTTCCGCAGCGATCTCGAGCAGGTCCGTGACACGGAAGTTTACTTCGGCGAGATCCAGCACATCTGGAGCGATGACTACCAGACTTTATTAGTAGGCACTCGCTTCGACACCGGCAGCTTTTCCACCCGCAACACTTTCACCAATCAAACCCTCAGCACTCAGCTATCAGGTGATCCGGCTCCGATCCACGCTGATCCCGATTACAACCGCTGGGTCGCTTACGCCTATTACACGCGCGAGCTTGTCAAAGGCCTCCATGTCACCGCAGGCCTAGCCTACGATTGGCAGGAATATCCCTTCAATACAAGTAACCCGCCCGCAGGAGAACAACTTGAGAAATCATCGGAGTTCCTGCCGAAAGCTGGCCTCATCTGGACGCCGGATGACGACCTGACCATCCGTCTCGGCTACGCCCGTTCGAAGGGCGGACCGACCTTCGACGAAAGCGTCAGACTGGAACCCACACAGCTCGCAGGATTCACCCAGTCCTATCGCACGCTTGTCGATGGCTCCGAAGTCGGCGGACTGCCATCACCGGATTTTGAGACCGCCGGAGCCTCGATTCTCTATCAGTTTCCTACCCGCACCTATGTTGGGGCTGAAGTCTTCTTGCGCTCCGCCAAAGCTGAACGGGGGATCGGAATACTGAATCTTGATACCCAATTCCAATATGCCGATCCGTTCCAACTGCGGGAAAAGCTCGACTATCAGGAATGGGGCGCGATGTGCTATGTGAACCAACTCATTGGCGAGGAATGGGCAGTCGGTGCACGCTACACCTACACCCAGGCCGCGCTTGACCGTTCCTATCCCGAACTCACCGCTGCCGGCATCACCGGCTTCTCGACCAACGAAGAATCCCGGTTGCACGACGCACAGGTCTATCTGATCTGGAACCACGAAAGCGGTTGGTTCAGCCGCCTCAACGCACGTTTCCTTTCCCAAGATAGCAACGGCTACTCCACTCCGAGGCCCGGTGACTCATGGACGCAGCTCGATTTCTCCCTCGGTCATCGCTTCTTTGAGAACCGAGGCTCGATCGAAGTCGGAGTCCTCAATCTGACAGACGAGGACTACAACCACAATCCGCTGATCTCCCTCCCCGAGTTCCCCCGGGAACGAACCTTCTTCATCGAAATGCGGATCGATATCTGATTTTTCCGCAAGTTTATCATCTCCACACGTCACTCATCTGATTCCCAACCCACATGAAATCTCTGCTTGTCATTCTTCTCGCCGCGATTGCCATTCCATTCGCACAGGCGGCGGCTCCTGTCGCTAATGCCGGGCCGGACATCACCATCGCAGATTCCAACAACGATGGCTCTGTAACGGTAAAGCTCAACGCCAGCGCTTCGACCGATGCTGACGGCGACATCGTCTCCTACTTGTGGACATGGCCCGGTGGCAGCACGAGCGGAGAAACACCCGAGGTCGTGTTTCCAGTCTCCAATTCACCTGTCACGGTCACACTTACCGTAACCGATGCCACCAACGGAGTTTCAACAGACACCCTAACTGTGGCCGCATTCACGCAACAGGCAGGGCTATTCACCGACTTCAAAAAGAATTCCTTCGCCGGGACCGATTTCTCACAATCTCCTTACGGCTCACGGGTCGTCGGCAGCTTGCGCGGAAACACGCTGGCCATTGATCCACGCGGCTCGGGCGTGCCGGAGATCTATCAACTCAATGCCGGGACTTGGACTCCATCACCCTTTACCGCGAGCGTATCCGATATCCGGGTGATCGATGCAAACACTCTCCTCAGTGGAAACATCGCTTCCGGCAACAGTTTCACCGCACATCGGTTAGTCTCCGGCAGTTGGATCGCGACAACTCAAAACGTTTCAACCGCCCCTCTTGGACGCCGCATCCAAGACAACGCCTATGAAGCCGCAGCCGTCGCCAGTGCGGAATCGTTCGACGACACCTATTTCAACAATTCCGGCCGCGCCTTCGTCTATGACTGGACCGGGGACACATGGACACACACCGAGCTGTTACCACCGGAAGGCTTCGCCGCGAGCAAGCGCTGGGGCGAGGGCATCGACACCGACGGTACCACGACCGCTGTCACCGATGGATCGGGATCCACGGCGATTCCTAACCTAAAAATCTTCAAGAAAACGGGAACGTGGACTCATCAGGTCTCACTCGCGCCGCCGATCGAGCCGGGCGGCTACGGACAGTCGTATTTCAGCGGCATCGTCGCCGTGGGAAATGGCGTGGTGGTGGCGCAGCGGGTATTTCCCTACACGCTATTTGTCATCGAGTTCAACGGCTCGTCCTGGGTGCAGACCCCGCTTGCGATCCCAGGGTCGGTTCCCTACGGCGGATTTTACGGGCTGAAAATGGATGAGGACGGAAAGTCATTCGTGGCCTACGACCAGACCGGCCATTTTTTCCTTTATGAAAGGAACGCGATTTCCTCTAACTGGGCCAGCGCGACAGTGACCCAGCGCCGGCTTCCGATCACCGGAATGTCCGCTGGCAATCAGTTACTCTGCACGGAGTTCTCCGGCGGAAAAATGGTGATCTCGGATTCAGTGAATGGCATCGTGCGGATCTTCGATAAGAACGCCCCTTTCGACACGATCAACGCCGAACCCGTGGCAAACGCGGGAGCAGATATTTCCACGACCAGCTTCGACGGCCTGCCGGTGCGACTGTTCCTCAACGGTGGGCTTTCATCGGACGCGAGCGCCGGTGAGATTCTAACCGCAGTCTGGACATGGACCGGCGGCAGTGCGACCGGCCTGCAAACCTTTGCCATGATTCCCGCCAGCGTCACCACCATCACGCTGACGATCACTGACAGCAAGGGTGCGATTTCCCGGGACACGCTCAACACCACGATCAAGCGTCCGCCGGTGATCAATCCCGGCGCCAACGCGGTGATCGCGGATTCCAATGGCGACGGCCTGATTTACCTCAAGGTCAACCCGACGGTGATTTCCCAAGACTATCCGATTGTTTCCTGGAACTGGAGGTGGCCCGGCGGCACTTTCAACGGTCAATCCGGCACCCTCATCCTCGGACCCGACGCGGATGGCAAACAGGTGACGCTGGAAGTGATCGATTCCAACGGACTGCGCAGCGTCACGAGTTTCACCTTCGATTTGCTGAACCCCAACCCCACCCCGGACATCTTGGAACCGGTGGACGGAGTTTCACTGGATCAGTTCGGCTTCTCGGTCGGAGTCAATGATGCGGTGGCCGTGATCGGCGCTCCTTACAAGCCATCTAACGGCACTTACTTTTCCGAGAACATCAACGACGATTGGTTCCAGTATTCCATGGCTTCCGCAAAC
>JBBQDJ010000384.1:0-4240 GCA_038319595.1 Verrucomicrobiales bacterium | reverse complement strand
GCTGTTGACCAGAAGAAGTGGCTCGATCTTTGTCTTCATATCTTCCCCATCCGGGGATTCGGTTAGCTCTCCACTCGCGACGCGGCGGGCGAGTTCATCGTCAACCTCGTCAGGCGTCTTGCGCCGGAAAACCTGCATCGTGGCCTCGAGTTCGTCGGGACCGTCGGTGATGTCGAGATCTGCGTCGGTGACTTGAAGGTGGAGCGGTTTACCAATCACCGCGGCCTGGATTTCCCGCTGATAGGATCCGTCGGTGATGCGGGCCAGCCCGTTTCCCACGACGACGACCTGCTTTGCCCGCTTCTCGTCGAAGGTCTTTGCGGCGGTGTTCGCGTCGATGTAGGAAACACTCACCGTATCCCCGCCTCGGACCTGGAGGATGCCATCGCCTGGAACACGTGGGGCGAGTGCGGTGACGATGCTGCCGAGGGCGATGCGGGCGTTGCGACCCACTGGGTCGCAGAGGACGGTTTCCGTGTCACCGCTTTTCGTGGTGCATTGAACTTTGACCTGTTCGCCGGGTGCGAGAATGGCGAAATCCTGATCGTCGATCTTGATAAAGAGTCGTTTACCGGCCTCAACCTTTTCGATCTTCGAGTCCTCTAACGAAAGTGCGGTGCCGACCTTTTCGAGCGCTTCGATGGCACGGCTGTAGTGGCCAAGTTTGAAATGACCGAGGCCGATGTAGTAGTAGGCTTCGTTGACCTGTGGTGAGGCGGGAAACTTCTCAATCACGTCCCGCATGATGGTGAAGGATTTACCATAATTTCCCGCCTCATAGAAACAGGTGCCGGTGTTGAGAAATGCATAAGCGCGGCGTTCGTCGTCCTCGTTAGATTCGGCTGCGGCAGCTTCGTAATGGAGACGCGCCTTGTCGTAGTCGTGCGATTCCTTGAGCAGGTGATCGCCAAGACGCAGATGGGCCTCGAAACGAATTTGGCTTTTCGGGTAGCGCTCGACCACTGACTCCCAGATTTCGAGGGCCTTTTCGTTCTCGCCCACTTCGAGACGAGCGTCACCCGCCTGGAGCAGCTTACGGGCGGCGCGGTCTTCGATGATCGAACCGCGTTCGACCTTTGTTTCTTGGGCGTGGGCGATGTTGAAAAGAAGTATGAAGAGGAACCGCAGATGGAAGCGGATGAACGCAGATGAAGAAGAGAGGAGATCGCCAAACTGGCATGGGGAAAAATTTGTGGATTTTGCGGAATAAGGAGAAGGGGTTTGAAACCCCTTTCTTTGATGAAGCACCGGGAAGAGCGTTGCCAGTGAAAGGGGTTTTAAACCCCTTCTCCATAGTTGCATCCGCCTCGTAGGGATTCCACAAATCCTCATGTGAAAAGCTCGGTGATCGGTTTGGCTTCCTTGCGGACGAGGCGCATTGGGCGGCCTTGCGGGGTGATGACTTCTTTTTCGAGGTCGATCCCCAGCGCGAGGCAAATTGACGCGTGGAGATCGGGGACGTTGATTGGGCGTTCGGCGGGTTCCATGCCGTCCTCGTCCGAAGCGCCGATGATGCTGCCGCCCTTGATGCCGCCGCCGGCCATCATGCAACTGAAGCATTTCGCCCAGTGGTCACGTCCGCCGCCGTCGTTGATGCGCGGCGTGCGGCCGAACTCGCTGAGGACGACGACCAGGGTTTTCGACAGCATGCCGTTGGCCTTAAGATCTGATAGAAGCGAGGCGATGGCGGGGTCCATGGCCGCCCCGTGGGCACGCATGGCCTGAAAAATGCCACCGTGGTTGTCGAATCCGCCGCGGTTGATCTGAACGAAGCGGACGCCTTTTTCTACCAAGCGTCTTGCTAACAGAGCACCGCGTCCGAACTCGTTGTTGCCATAGCGTTCGATGGTTTGAGGTTTTTCTTCATCGAGTTCGAAGGCTTTTAGCGCCGGGCTTTCCATGAGCGCGATCGCATCCTTGAGTGCGGTTTCGGAGGCCTTCATCTCGGTGGCTCCGGATTGCGCGGAAGCGCGCGCGTTCATTTGTTCGAGAAGTTGGAGGCGCTGCATGCCGCGGGCGTGGCTGATGCCTTCGGGAAACGCGAGGTAAGGGTCCTTCTCGCCGGGCCGGCCGACGAAATACGCCTCGCACTGTTGGCCGAGGTAACCAGCACGGGAAGCCTGGCCGCTGATGCTGACGAAGGCGGGAAGGTCGCCTAACGACTCGCGCTCGCTGACGACGATGGAGCCAAGTCCTGGATGGATGATGTTAGGCGATTGGCCAAAGCCGGTCTGGAGCTCGTATTGTGCACGACCGTGGTCGCCATTAGTACCAGCGATCGAGCGGATCAGCGCGGCGTTGTGCATCTGTTTGGCGAGCTGCGGGAAAATCTCTGAAATTTCCATGCCATCGACCGAAGTCTTGATCGGTGCGAACTCACCTTGGGTCTTGCGTCCGGGCTTGGGATCCCAAGTGTCGAGATGACTCATGCCGCCGCTGTTCCAGAACAGAATGACGTGCTCGGCGCGGGCCTTGCCGGGAACCGCGTTGGCTAGCAACTGGCTGATCGGCATGCCGAGGATCGACGCGCTGAACATCTTCAGCATACGGCGCCGGGTGATCTGGTAGTCGGTGCAGGGGTTCATGGGAGATAGGAGAAGAGGAGAGAAAATTTTAACCGCAGATGGACGCAGATAGACGCAGATTAAGAGGGATAGGAGATGAAAGAGGGAGTCAGGGGATGAAGCGGAATTCGTGGCTATTGAGGAGGGCCCAGCGGAGGTCGGCCATGCCTTCCACGGGATCGGTGGATAGAAGGGCTTGTGCTTCGGATTTTTCGTCCGGGCGAGGCAGGCGGGTGAGGATTTCCTGATAGGCGTGGTCGATTGCGAGCTTGGGATTTTTTTCTAAAATACGATAGATCGGTTCGAGCGGGCCGACCCGGGACGCCTCGTGAGTCATGCGGCCATTGAGCATCATGAGTTCCTGGCGGAGGGAGGACGAGGTGTCACGGAACTCGCCGAGGCCGGTGCGGTCCGGTTGGCCGAACACGCGGAGGAAATGGGCCGGGGGAGCGGGCGTGGCCATGTGCATGGCGCTGTCGAAACGTGGATTGTCATCAATGGTCTCGGTGACTTTCTTGGTGGTGAATTTCATCTTTTCAGACGGCGAGTCCTTTTGCATCTCCCTCATTTTCTCCGCCGCGATCTGCTCGTCCGACATGGCGCGCATCGCTTCGATCTCGCCGCGTTCCTGTTTACTAAGGATGGTCTTGAAGTCTAACTGGAGGGAAGACTCAAGGTCGTAGCCGTCGCCACGCCGCGCTGGGGCTTGCGTTTCATCCATCATGGCTTGCTCGCCCTTCGGCGTATTGACCTTGATCATTTCGCCGTTAGGGACCTGCACTTCACGGGTGATCTGCTTTTCATTGGCGCCTTGCGGCCACTTGAAGTCGCGGAGGTGGCCGGCGACGATGATGCTGTCGAAGAGCACCTCGCCAAGCATGCGGCGGGTCGGTGCCGCAGCGAAGCTCTTCTCGCTTTCCTCGCGCTGCGTGATGGGAATGTCTGCGGGCACCGAGCTACGACGGTAGGCATCGGTGAGTGTGATGGTGCGGATCAGCGAACGCAGGTCATACCCGTTAGCCACGAATTCCTGGGCGAGAAAATCGAGTGTCGTGGCATTGCGCGGATGATTGTAGGGGGAAAAATTATCCAAAGGCTCGACAAAGCCGTGGCCTAGCAGTTCAGCCCAGACGCGGTTGACGAAGGCACGGGCGAAGTAGCTGTTGCGGGGATCAGTGATCAGTCCTGCAAGCTGACTCCGAAGCTCGCTGGAGCGATAGATGTCCGCGTGGACGTTGAGCGCGAGACTATCTTTTTTTGCCTCATCGAGGACAGGATCGCGGCGGGTGCCGACGGCGGGTTCAGCAGAATCTAGCAGAGCATCGAGGGCGGCAGACTCATTTCCGGCGCCGCCATTACGCGCCTTCTCGGCACGTGATTTCTCGAGGCGCACGAGATAGCCCGGCGTCTTGTCGAACTTTTCGAGATGGAAAGGGAAGCGTGGGTTGATCGGCTTGCGGGGCTTGCCAGCAGCCTTGTCTTCCGGTGGCCAGAGCACCGTCATTTCGTTCCCCTCGGTGGTATAGACCATGCCCTTCTGGCGGCTCTCGACTTTTTTGGTTTTTCCAAAGAAGGCGGCGAAGCTGTAAAATTCCTCCTGCCTCCAATCGTCGAAGGGATGGTCATGACACATCGCGCAACCGATACGGACGCCGAGAAATACCTGCGATGTCGCG
>JBBQDJ010000383.1:0-4259 GCA_038319595.1 Verrucomicrobiales bacterium | reverse complement strand
AGCTTCTGGATCGCGGGCTTCATTTCCTCAAGGGTCTTGATACCGTCGGTGATCGTGCTGATGTCCTCGCCATTGGATTTCGTGAAATCGAGACGGGCGATGATCTGTGAGCGAGGAATGAGAGGGGTCTCCTGGCTGGAGAGATTGCGCAGTGCTTGGGCCGCCTGACTGGCATTACCGGCGAGGTTCGCTTGGAGGTAATCCTGCCAGTTGGTGACAAATTGACGGGCATTGCTCAGCTCCGATATCAACGAACGCACCGTGGCGTCATTGGCGTCGTATCCCTGACCATCTCCCATGTTGTTGAAGCGGTTGCGGGAAAGTGAGGCGAGAACCTTGTCGAGTTCCTCCGGTTCCTCCGCGCGCATGACTTTCTCACGAGCGGAGTCGAGAATGCCGTTGAGTTCGGCGACGACTTCCTCGGTTTTTCGCTGCTGATCGTCCTTGATCGATTTCCGAATCGCCGCGATTCCCTCCAAGGCCTTGCGGGAAGGCTGATAGTTTCCGAAATTGGCTAGCATCTGTTCGATCGAGCGGTTGCTGCCCTCAGCAAATGCGGCCTGGATCTGACGAATGTATTGTTTCAGGGATGCCGCTTCATGATCGTCATCATCGCCGGCCGCCATCGCCTTCATTTCTTCCTGAAGGTTGGTGACCAGTTCATCCCCGATTTTTTTTCCGTCTTCGGAGAGAGCGAAAGTGCGAGCTGCCAGGCCGATCATCAGCCAGGGAAGAATTCTTGCGGTAGTCATGTCCTAGCAGGTATGAAATCCACCGCACCTTGGCAACGGGAGAATGATGAATTTCAGGTGAAGGGCTACTTTTTGGAAACGTAAGAAAGAGCCACGTGTCGGCGGATCGAGGCTCTTGCATGACAGGGAAGCTGGACAAAAGATCCCGGCGATTTGACTATTCATTCATGGGTTTCACCGCTTCGCTTTCGGAGTTCTCAAAAACTCCTCCACTTCCGTGATCGGCCGCGTGTTGAATACATCCTGTTTGGTGAGCCAACCTTTTCTCGCAAGGCGGACGCCAAGGCCGAGGTGATGGAGGCCCATGGTGGAATGGGCATCCGGGTTGATGGAGCAGAGGACGCCTTTGTCACGGGCCCGTTTCCACCAGCGCCAGTCCATGTCGAGGCGTTGCGGGCTGCAGTTCAGCTCGATGATGGTGCGGGTCTCGGCGGCGCAGTCGATGACCATGGCGTGGTTGACGGCGTAGGGCTCGCGCTTGAGCAGCAGCCGGCCGGTGACGTGGCCTAACATGGTGACGTGCTCATTCTCCATCGCGCGGCAGATGCGGCGGGTCATCTCCTCTTCAGAGAGGGTGAACGAGGCGTGGACGGAGGCGACGCAGTAGTCGAGCTTGGCGAGCAGATCGTCATCGAAATCGAGGCTGCCGTCCTTGTGGATGTCGACTTCAGTGCCGGCGAAGAGATGGAAATTTTCATAGCCAGCGTTGAGTTTCGCGATGGCTTCGATCTGTGCTAACAATTGGATTTCATCGAGGCCGTTGGCTTGGAAGGAGGATTTCGAGTGGTCCGCGATGCCGAGGTATTGGAGGCCAAGGTCCATGGCTTCATCGGCCATGGCTTCGAGCGTGTCATGGCCGTCGGAGGCGGTGGTATGATTGTGGAAGGTGCCGCGGAGCTGAGTGAGTTCGACCAGGCGGGGCAGGGTGTGATCGGCGGCGGCCTCGATCTCGCCGCGGTTTTCGCGGATTTCCGGCGGGATGAAATCAAGGCCGAGCGCGCGGTAGATATCGGCTTCTTCGTTGATTTCGGGAAGCGAGGCTTGGCGGTTGGAAACCGCCGCCACTGCGGTGAAGCCATATTCATTGAGCGAGAGCCCTTGTTTGAGGGCCAGCGAACGGATGGCGACGTTGTGTTCCTTGGAACCGGTGAAGTATTGCAGGGCGAAGGGGAATTGCGCGTTGGAGACGGCGCGAAGGTCACACTGGAGTCCGTTCTTCAAACGGACCGACGCCTTGGTGTCGCCACAGACGATGATGGAGGCGACTTGCGGAAGCGTGGTGAAATCCTCGCAGACGAGCGCTGGTTCCTTGGTCGCGACGAGGAAATCGAGGTCGTGCACGGTTTCCTTCCCCCGGCGGAAGGAGCCTGCCACGGAGACACGGGAAATCTCGGGATGAAGGCGGAGGAGACCGGTGATCTCCTCCACGAGCGGACTGACGCCGCCTAGCAGAAACGTATCTGCGAAAGTTTCGCGCAGGGCGATGGCTTCAAGAATCTTGGTTTGCGTTTTGGCACCGAAGCCAGCGAGTTTCTCGATTTCCCCCGCCTCACAGGCGGCTTTGAGATCGGCGACGGAGGAGATGCCGAGGGTTTCGTAGAGCGCTTTGACTTTTTTCGGTCCGAGGCCTTGAAGGTCGAAGAGTTCGAACAGCCCGGCGGGAAATTCGGCGCGGAGTTTCTCATGGAACTCCAGCTTTCCGGTGCTGGCGAGTTCGTGAAGTTTGTCACGCAGGGCCTCGCCGATGCCCTTGATGCCAGTAAGTTCGTTCTTCTCCGCGAGCTCGACGACGTCGCCGTCGAAATTTCTAACCGTCTCTGCGCCTTGGCGGTAAGCGCGGATCTTGAAGGGGTTTTCGCCCTTCAGCTCCAGCAGCAGGGCGATTTCTTCGAGGACTTCAGCAAGATTTTCGCGGGTCATGGGAGGGGTTGAAAAGTTAGATCAAAATTGGGGGCCTATTGCGTTAGGAAATCGGCCACCACCATGCGGTGGTCGCTGTTCTTCGTCGCGACGACCCGGCAACGGACCGGCACGAACTGGCGGCTCACATAAAGGTGGTCGATGCGAAGGATCGGGAAACGGCGCTGATAGGTATCGCCCCAGCCGGTGCCTGCGGCGGCAAAGGCGTCCACGAAATCGCGTCCGAGCTGGCGGTGGACGATGTCCGAGGCGGGGGCGTTGAAATCGCCACCGAATATCCGAGGCCTATCGGGAAAGTCTTTCGTGGTCTGTTCCAGAACCTGGCGAGTCACCGAGAGTTCGCGCAACCGGATGGCGCGGTTGGTTCGGTGGCTGACCCAAGCGGATTTGTGCCAGAGGCGGAGATCGGTGGCAGCGGTGAGGAGGTGGACATTGACCACCTCGATCTGTTCGCCGTTGGGAAACTCGATGGTGACCTGTTGGTCGCGGCGTGTGGCATCGCGAATTTCCCGCATGATCTTGAAGCGGGTAACGATTCCGTTGGTTAGATTGGTCCGATAGTCACCCACTCCGCCATACAGCACATCGGCGATCTGGCGAACTTGGAAGGGGTAGGCATCCTGCAAAAGTACAATATCGGGTTGCCAGGCGGCGATGTCGGTGGCGGGGTTTCCATAAATGAACCCGGCGCAGTTCATGGTGACCACCCGGAGCACCTTCTTTCCCTCGTAATTTGCGGCCTGGCCCGGCAGAGGAGCGGATTTCCCGAAATGGGCCAGCACCCGGGCCTCGTCCGCACCGACGAGCAGGGTGATGGCCCAGACGCCGGTCATGATCAGCGACAGCGAGGCGCGTAGGAAATAGTAAGCCACGGTCGCTAACAGCAATCCGAAGCCGCCCCACAGCCAGATGGGCATCACGGTAAAGGCGGCGAAACGGTCCGGCTGCCGTGAAAAGCAATAGACCGTGAACACATGCAGCAGCAGCGAGGTCACCACCAAAGTCCATCCGAGGCGGCGGCTGAAAGTGGACATCGGGGGAGGATTTGGAATTTAAAATCTCAGATTTGCGATCTCACAAACCGGGAATTCCGAGGCCGCCGGTGAGCTTCTTCATTTCTGCCGCGGACTTCTCCTTGCCCTTGGAAATCGCTTCCTGCACGCCCTTGAGCACGAGGTCTTCGAGAAACTCGGCATCGCCCGGATCGATGACCGACGGGTCGATCTTGATAGAGAGGACATCGCCAGCACAGGTGGCGATGACGTTGACCTTGCCGCCGCCGACCGAGGCCTCGACCGTCTGGATAGCGAGTTCTTCTTGTTTCGCGGCGAGCCCGGCCTGCATCTGCTGGGCTTGTTTCATGAGTTTCTGGATGTTCATAAGGTGGTGTCGGTTGGTTGGTGGAAATGGAGACCGGGGAGAGGGTGCTTCGACAAGGCTCAAATCGCGCGATGCCACGATTCGGCCATGGGTTCGTCGTTATCATAGACGAAATGGAGGACCCGGCGATGGCGAGGGGATGTGGCTTTGGACGAGGCGTGAAGCAGGAGTGGGCGCATCAAAAGAGCCTCGCCTTTTTTCGCGGTC
>JBBQDJ010000382.1:0-4264 GCA_038319595.1 Verrucomicrobiales bacterium | reverse complement strand
TCATGGCCCTCGTCATGCCGAGCGTGCTCATCATCATGGCCGGCCTCATCGGCGCGATGGCCTATCTGATGATCACCGCGATTTTCCAGACGATCTCGAATCTCAATTGAGGAAAGTCTTTGGAATCCCGGAAAACGAGCGGTCAAAAACTTCCCGCTTCACGTTAGATGCCGCCGCAGCGAGTCACATAAACTTGCGATCTCGACTCCGTCCTTCGTCATCGTTTCAGCTAACAGTGTCGACGTGATTTTCTGCCCTCGGAGATCGACATCCTTGCTATAAATCGGGAGGTCAAAAACCGCATGTTCGGCTGGCTCCAGATGAATCTCACCCCAAGCTGAGACCGCCATTCCACCAATGAGAACGGAGTGATCCTCACCTTCAGTCAGAGTCTGGAGAAAGGGACCAAAATCCGCGAGGCTGAATGGCTGTTTGGCCGATGGCTGCATCTTACCAAGGAAGTTTGATCGGCTTGAATGGAAAACGGTGCGGTCGTTTCGGAGCCAGTCGAATCGGCTCGTCCCGTAGCAATGAATGTTCCAGCGCAGCCCGCCATTCTTCCTGGGTATGCGATTGGGCAAACACTAACCGTTCCTCAGCCTCCTGCCGTTTGAACTCGGTCATCGCGGGATTATCCCATTCTTCCACCATGGAAATCGGTGGCTGAGGCGATTGCGGAGTCGGCTTCATAGCTCTGTCGAACGCAGGAATGATCGCGCAACTGCGGTTGGATGGCGAGGAGATTTTCAAAGGTGGCTCCCAGGCAATCACCGCGGGTTCACCAACCGCCGCCGAGTGCCTTGTAGAGATTCACCGAGTTGATCTCGCGGGCGAGACGCAGGCGGATCAGCGATTGCCGGGCGTTGAAGAGATCCAGCGTGGCGGTGAGCACTTCGAAATAGCTATCCAGACCTTTTTCAAAGCGGGCGTTGGCGAGGTCGGTGCGTTTCTGTTGGGCAGCGACCAGGTCTTCGGTTGCCTTGATCCGCTCTGCCAGTCCATTGCGGGAGGCGAGGCCGTCGGCCACTTCACGGAAGCCGGTCTGGATGGCTTTTTCGTAGTTGGCAATTTCGATCTGCTTACCGATTTCCTTGGATTCGATAAACGCCTTGTTAGCCCCGGCGGTGAAGATTGGGACGTTCACCTGCGGCGCGAATAACCAAGTGCCGGTGCCGTTGGCGAAAAGATTCGAAAGACTACGGCTGGCGGTTCCTCCGGTAGCAGTTAGACTTACGCTGGGGAAAAATGCGGCGCGGGCAGCGCCGATGTCTGCATTGGCGGCGCGGAGCTGGTGCTCAGCTTCGCGGATGTCCGGGCGACGGCGCAGGAGATCCGAGGAAACTCCGGCCCTCACCGGGGCGACTAGCACCTGGTCGAGCGACCGACCGGCTGGTAAATTGTTAGGTAACGAGCCGCCGGCGAGGAATACGAGCGAGTTGGTGATTTCCTGGCTGCGCTGGCGGAAGGTGGCAAGGTCCACTTTCGCGGTTTGCCGCTGGACTTCCATCGAGCTGAGTTCCAACTCGGAGACGGTACCACTGTCGAAGCGCTTCTTCATGATGTCGTAGGCGGTGTTGAAACCGTCAAAGGTCTGCTGCGAGAGGGCGATCTGTTCCTCGAGCGCACGCTCGGTGAGATATTGGTTCGCCACCTCGGCGACCAGCGAGATTTGTGAACCCACGCGTGCGGCATCGGTCGCGAAATACGTTTCCAGCGCCGAGGTATTTAGGCTGCGCACCTTGCCGAACAGATCAAGCTCGTAAGAAACCAGTCCGACCGAGAGTTCGTAATTTCCCGACTCCACCGTATGTCCGCCGGAGCTGGACCCCGGACCCGAGTCACCGAGACCACGGCGGCGCTCTGCCAGTGCGCTGCCGGAAATGCTCGGGAAAAGCTCACTGCGACTGATCGCATACCGGGCGCGGGATTGCTCGACATTGAGCGTGGCGATGCGCAGGTCGCGGTTGTTCTCTAACGACGTCTGAACGAGCTTCCTCAG
This sequence comes from Verrucomicrobiales bacterium, assembly GCA_038319595.1. Classification (GTDB taxonomy): domain Bacteria; phylum Verrucomicrobiota; class Verrucomicrobiia; order Verrucomicrobiales; family Akkermansiaceae; genus Luteolibacter. The sequence goes on along the minus strand of JBBQDJ010000382.1, from coordinate 2,265 downwards.
CCGAGGATCCGTGAAGAATTTTTGCCAGCCAATATCCGCGGAAACTTCACCTCCGGAGTTGCCGGGAAACGTGGCCGCGACAGGGGATTTCACCGGATCGAGCGGCGGGATGAGCGAACACGCTCCTGATAGAAACGACAGGGCAAGGGTAGCGGCGGATGTCTTACGCATGGTGGATTTCTCCTTCTTTGGATTCTGCGGCCGGAGCGGCAATGGATTTTTTACCGGTGACCCGCTGGACGATTTTGACCACGAACACGAAGAAGACCGGAACGAGGAAAACGGCGAGAATGGTTCCTGAGACCATGCCACCGGCGACTCCGGTCCCGATCGCGTTCTGACTGGCAGAACCAGCACCGGTGCTGATGACCAAGGGCACGACGCCGAGGACGAAGGCCATCGATGTCATCAGGATCGGCCGTAGCCGAAGCCTCACCGCTTCGAGGATGGATTCGATCAGCCCTTTGCCCTCTTTCATCAAATCCAGTGCGAACTCAATGATCAGGATGGCGTTTTTCGTCGAAAGTCCGACAGTGGTTAGAAGTCCGACCTTGAAATAAACATCGTTCGGCAGTTCCCGGTAAGTGGCGGCGAGAAGTGCGCCGATAATTCCTAACGGGACGACCATGATGACCGCGATCGGGATCGCCCAGCTTTCGTAAAGGGCCGCGAGGCAGAGGAAGACAATCAGGATGGAAACTCCGTAAAGCAAAGGAGCTTGGTTGCCAGAGATCCGTTCCTCCAATGACTGACCGCTCCATTCGTAGCCGATGCCGCGCGGGAGCTGGGCCGCCATTTTCTCCATTTCGAGCATCGCATCGCCAGAGCTCAATCCGGGCGCGGCACCACCCACGATGTTGATCGCCGGGATGCCATTGTAGCGTTGGAGCTGCGGCGAGCCGAAGGACCAATCGATTTTCGTCACCGCCGACAAGGGGACCATGCCGCCAGATTTATTTCTAACGAACACCTTGCCAATGTCCTCGGGATTCATCCGGAATTTCGCGTCGAGCTGGATGATCACGCGCTGCACCCGCGGGCCGTTGACGAAGTTGTTTACGTAGGACGAGCCGAACGCGGTCTGCATCGTCGTGTTGATGTCTGCTAGAGAAACTCCCAATGCGCTGGCCTTGTCCTGATCAAGCTCGATTTTCATCTGCGCCGCATCCGCAAGGCCCTGTGGCCGGACTTGGGCAAGCTTGGGGTTTTGCGAGGCCATGCCGAGGAGTTGGCCTTGTGCCGCGTTGAGGACTTCGTGACCGACGCCACCGACATCCTGAAGCCAGAAATCGAAACCAGAGGAGGTTCCCAACTCGGGAATCGCCGGCGGGTTCAGCGGGAAGACGATCGCGTCCTTGATTCCGTCGAGACCTATCATCGCGCGTTGGATGACGGCCTGGACCTTGTGGTCTTTCCCCGAGCGCTCTTCCCATGGCTTCAAGCGCAGGAAGGCGAGGCCGGAGTTCTGTGCCTTGCCGGCGAAACTGAACCCCGCCACCGTGAAGTAGTGCTCGATCTCCGGCTGCTTCGCGAAATATTCCTCGACCTTCTTGAGCGCCTCGCCTGTGCGTTCATCCGTCGCCCCCTCCGGCAGCGAGATGAGTGTTAGAAAATAGCCCTGATCTTCTTCTGGCAGGAATGAGGACGGCATTGCCTTGTAAAGCACGACCACCCCCACCATCACGCCGATCAGCGCGAGCATGCCGACAAAAGTGCGTTTGATCAAAACACCCACCCACGACTGATAGCGGCGGGTGCCCTTGTCGAAGGTCCGGTTGAACCAGCCAAAGAACCCGCGCTTCTCGTGGTGGTGGCCGGCATCGACTTGTTTCAAAAGCGTCGCGCACAGCGCCGGAGTCATCGACAGCGCCAGGAATACGGAGAACAACATGCAGGACACCATCGACATCGTGAACTGGCGGTAAATCGTGCCCACCGAGCCACCGAAGAAGGCCATCGGCAGAAATACCGCTGTTAGAACCAGTGAGATTCCGATCAACGCCCCGGTGATCTGGCCCATCGCCTTACGGGTGGCTTCCTTGGGCGGCAGGCCCTCCTCGCTCATGATCCGCTCGACGTTTTCCACGACCACGATCGCGTCGTCCACCAGGATTCCGATCGCCAGCACCATCCCGAACATCGTCAGCACGTTGATCGAGAATCCGAAGGCCGACATGATCCCGCAGGTTCCTAACAAAGCGACAGGAACCACCAGCGTCGGGATCAGCGTGGCGCGGAAATTTTGCAGGAACAGATACATCACCA
>JBBQDJ010000381.1:0-4265 GCA_038319595.1 Verrucomicrobiales bacterium | reverse complement strand
ATCGAGCTGCAGGACGCCTATAAATCGATTTACGAATCGCTCATCCATGCAGGGGCTCATCATGATACGAAAGTGAAGGTCGTCCGGGTGGATACGGAAGCCGTCGAGGATCACGGTGCGAAATCCGTCATCGGCGATGTGGACGGCATCCTGGTTCCCGGTGGCTTCGGCGACCGGGGCACGGAAGGGAAAATTCTAGCAGCCCAGTATGCGCGTGAGAACCGGATTCCCTATTTCGGCATTTGCCTCGGGATGCAAATCGCGACCATCGAATACGCCCGCAATGTCTGCGGATTGAAGAACGCGAACTCCACCGAGTTCAACAAGACCACCAAGTATCCGGTCATTTGTTTGCAGGAGGAGCAGAAGGGCGTGGAGGACATGGGAGCCACCATGCGCCTCGGTTCCTGCGAATCCATCCTCTTCACTGGCACCAAGGCCGCCGACCTCTATGGCAACGTGGACCGCATTCACGAACGCCACCGCCACCGCTACGAGTTCAACTCCGACTATCAGGACCGCATGCAGGAAGCTGGCCTGGTCATCTCCTCCGTCTCTGCCGAGGAGGGGCTGGTAGAAATCGTCGAACTACCGGATCATCCGTTCTACATCGGAGCCCAGTTCCATCCCGAATTCCAGTCCAAGCCGAACCACCCGCACCCGCTTTTCGCCGGCTTCGTGGCGGCGGCGCTCAAGCAGGCGCAGCGCGATTGATTTCATTCGTTTCCGTGCCGCGATTTCGTATTTGAACCGGGCTGGAATTAGAGTATCCGTCGCGGGTGAAATGTTCCCTAGCCTGCCTGTTGACTCTACTGATTCCTTCACTCGCACCCGCAATCGCGGCGGAGGTGGTGGTGAAGCCGAAAATCGCCGTCTATGATCTGGACAGCCCCATTTCGGAGTCGGGTCAAGGCGGCGAATCCCTGCTAGGTCTGTCGATGGATACGTCACGGCCGCTCACGATGCTCGACTTGACGCGCAGTTTGCAAAAGGCGGCTACGGACGCCGCGGTGAAGGCGGTGGTCCTCGATGTCGATGGCGCGAGCCTCGATTTTTCCCAGCTCCAGGAAATCCGCAGCCAGCTTCTCGCGGTGCGGGCTGCCGGCAAGGACGTCTGGATGTATTCCGAGCATCTGGCAAACGGCACGGCTTTGTTAGGCAGTGCGGCCAACCATTTCACCCTGATGCCTGAAGCGGATTGCGCGTTCGATGGAATCTACGCTGAGTCGATGTATTTCAAAGGCCTGCTCGACAAGATCGGTGTACGTGCCGACGTGATCCACATCGGTGATTTCAAGAGCTACGGCGAAACATTCTATCGGACCGGCCCCAGCGACTATGCGAAACAACAGGAGGAGAAGTTGGTGGATTCCATCTTCAAGCAGCTTGTCGAGGGTGTCGCCACTGGTCGAAAATTGGACCCGGAGAAGGTCCGCGCCGCCATTGATGACGGCGGACTCACTGCCAAAAAAGTCGTCGCCGCCGGGCTTGCGGACCATCTGATGTACCGCACGGACTTTGTCAAAAAGCTTCATGAAACCTATGGCGCAGATGCAGATTTCGACCGCGGGTATGAACTGCCTGATCTCGATGGACCGGAAATCGAAGGAGTCATGGATGTTTTCAAATTGATGTTCAGTGAGGCGAACAACGGCAAGGCCCGCAAGGATTTCGTCGCGGTCGTTGCGTTAGACGGCGACATCACGGACGAGTCGGTCGCTCCGGTGCGGACACAGATTCTCAAGTTGGCGAAGGAAGTTCGCGCCAAGGCGCTCGTCCTGCGCGTGAACTCACCCGGCGGCTCCGCGATGGCCAGCGAGGTGCTCTGGGAGGCAACCGAAGAATGGAACGCCACTGGCAAGCCCCTCGTCGTTTCCATGGGCGGGGTCGCAGCCAGCGGCGGTTACTACGTTTCCAGCGCGGCCAAACGCATCTTCGCGGAAGCGGGAACGATCACCGGGTCCATCGGCGTGGTCGGCATGAAATTCGTCGTCGCGGATGCCATGGAAAAGATGGGCATCACGACCAGCGCCACCCAACGCGGCAAGAATGCGGGAGCGATGAGCATGATGCGCGGCTTCTCCGAAGATGAGGCAACCCACCTGCGGGACTCGATGACCGAAGTCTATGCCACCTTCAAAAAGCGGGTGGTCGATGGCCGTGGCAAGGCGTTGAAAGGTGATCTCGAATCCTTGGCCGGTGGTCGGGTTTACAGTGGCAAAGACGCTTTGGAAATCGGCTTGGTCGATGAGATCGGCGGCCTCCACGACGCGATCGCCTGGGTCAGCCGCGAGGCGAAGCTCGAGAAGCCCGATGTCAAACTGCTGCCCGAACCCAAGAGTGGCCTTGAGGGCTTGTTCGCCAGACCTGACAAGAAAGACGATGACGAAATCGTCCGTGCTGCCATCGGGCCAAGTCCCGCCGCCCGGTTGCGGGCCATGATCCAAGGCAGTGGTGCGCTCGAAGTGTTTCCTGAGCCGGCGAAGTCGGCGGTCGTGAGACTCGCCTCGCGGCTGGAGGCTTTTCGGAAATCCGAGGTGCTGCTCATCGGCCCAGACTTCGAGCTGCGATAGCCTGTTAGTTTCGCGTAAAATATAACTTGGTGAGCTAACCCAAGCTCCCAAGAAATTCCCTTTCGGACTGCTTCGACCTGTCGAAGCTTTCTCACTGGCCGACATGTCGGCCAGTAGAAAAGCGGAGACATGTCTCCGCAGTCCGAAAACAAACTAATGGATAACACAAGACAAGTGCTTCGCGCGGGTGCTTGCTTATCGCATTGGCCAAGCGGACAGAAGTGTCCACCCTCCTTATCCTGTCATGAAGAACAAGAACGCCCCGTAGCAAAGGAATAACAAGCCGATCACGATCACAAGGATCCGAAGTGGTTTGATGTCGCCAATTCCCTCCAAAATAAAAAAACTCTTGGGGAGGAGCAGCAAGAGTGAGCCAATAGAAATGGTCACAATTCCATGCAGAAAGTGGTGATCCATTGCGGATGGAAAACGGGTGGATGAACGGGCGAAAATGCGGGCGCAGAGGCGATGGAAGGCTTGTCCGAAATTTCAGTTAGGGCTAAGTGTCGGGCATGGACGTCTCGTCCATGAACAACGCCGGAACGAGACGTCCCGGCCCCTTATGAGTTAGACCTTCATCAGATCGGCCTCCTTAGCGACGGCGTGGTCCTCGATCTTCTTGGTGTATTTGTTCGTCAGTTCCTGAACTTCCTTTTCGAAATCCTTCTGGGCGTCTTCGGCGATGACGTTGTCCGCCTTCATCTTCTTGGCGGAGTCCATGCCGTCTTTGCGGGCGGCGCGGAGGCGGACCTTGGCTTCCTCGGCAAGTTGCTTGATCATCTTCACCATGTCGCGACGGCGTTCCTCGGAGAGTTCGGGGATGGGCACGCGGATCGAGCGGTCGGCGGCGGCAGGATTCAGGCCGAGTTTGCACTCGCGGATGGCGCGTTCGATGTCGCGGGTGGTCGCCGGATCGAAGGGCTGCACGACGAGCATCCGGGGTTCCGGTGAGTTGATGATGGCGAGGCTTTTGAGTTTAGATACCGCACCGTAGGCCTGGACATGGACGTCCAGGTTTTCAATCAACGCGGGACTCGCCTTGCCAGTTCTAACACCGGCAAACTCGTGGATGAGATACTCGACGCATTTGTTCATGGCGTCTTCGACTTCGAAAATGGCTTCTTCGGGATCCATGGCGGATTTTAAATTTGAGAATGAGAGATTATTCGCCGTGAACGAGCGTGCCGATGGGCAGGCCGCGGAGGGCGTGAGAGAGATTTCCGTGAGGGCCGAGATCGAAGACGATGATGGGCACGTGGTTGTCCATGCAGAGGCTGAAGGCGGTGGCGTCCATCACGTTGAGGCGCTTGGAAAGGCATTCTTGGAAAGTCACGGTCTCGTAGCGAACAGCGTCCGGATCGGTCCGCGGGTCGGCGTTGTAAACCCCGTCCACTTGGGTGGCCTTGAGGATGACGTCAGCACCCATTTCGCTAGCGCGGAGGGCGGCGGTGGTGTCGGTCGAGAAAAACGGACTGCCGGTGCCGGCGGCGAAGATGACGACTCGACCTTCGTCGAGTTGGCGCTCGGCCTTGCGGCGGATGAACGTTTCCGCGACATTTTTCATTTCGATGGCGGACTGCACGACGCAGGGGACACCGTGATGCTCGAGTGCGCCTTCGAGGGCGAGGGCGTTCATGACGGTGGCGAGCATGCCGACGTAATCGGCGGTGGCCCGGTCCATGCCGCGGGCGG
>JBBQDJ010000380.1:0-4273 GCA_038319595.1 Verrucomicrobiales bacterium | reverse complement strand
AGAAATTTCATCACGACGTTCCGGTCCTCGGAATGGAACGGTCCACGCACAAGCACTGAACAAAGAACCGGGACGAGAGTCACGGCTAACAGCGTGGAGCCGATCATCGCGAAGGTCTTCGTGAAAGCCAGAGGGTGGAAGAGTTTTCCTTCCTGACCGGAGAGCGCGAACACCGGCACGAAGGCGAGAATGATGATCGCCATCGCGAAGAAGATCGGCCTGCCGACCTGCTTGCAGGCGACAAGTGTGGTCGTCCAGGTTTCCTTGCGAGTGAGTTGCGAGCCTTTCTCCTCCTCGGCCTTTTCGCAGTGCCGCAGGACATTTTCCGTCACCACGATGGCAGCATCCACCAAAACACCGATGGCGATCGCAATGCCTGTGAGCGACATGATGTTGCTGGTGATGCCGAATTGTTTCATCATCAGGAACGAGATGAGAATCGAGATCGGCAGCGGCAGTGTGACGATGAGAATGCTGCGGAAGTGCCAGAGGAAAATGATGTGGGCGAGGGTGACGAGGATGATTTCCTCGATGAGCGCGTGCTTGAGCGTGTCGATGGTGTGATCGATGAGTTCACTGCGGTCGTAGAACGGTTTGATGGTGATGCCCGGCGGCAGGCTCGGGGCGATCTGCGCGATCTTTTCCTTCACGCGTTCGATAACGGCTTTGGCGTTTTCACCGGTGCGCATGACGACGGTGCCGCCGACGGCTTCGTGGCCGTTGAGGTCGAGAGCGCCGCGACGGAAATCACCGCCGATCTGAACGGTGGCGATGTCCTTCAGATAGATCGGCGTGCCTTCCATGGCTTTCACGGTGACGAGTTCTAGATCTTCGGTGCTTTCGACAAGTCCAATGCCCCGCAAGACGAACTCGGCGCCGTTTTCCTCCACCACCTTCCCGCCGACGTTGAGGTTGGCATTTTGCACCGCGGTCATCACTTCCATCATCGTCACGTTCGCCGCGCGCATCTTGGTGGACGAAAGTTCGATCTGATACTGCTTCACAAACCCACCAATGCTGGCGACTTCCGCGACACCCTGGACGCTGGCAAGCTGATAGCGAACATACCAATCCTGCACGGATCGCAGTTTCGCGAGATCATAGCCGCCGTTTTCCGCCTTCGCCGGATCGACAGCGAGGTAATACTGATAGACCCAGCCGAGGCCGGATGCATCGGGACCGAGCTGCGGGGTGACTCCTTGCGGCATCGAGCTTTGGAGGAAATTCAAACGCTCCAGGACTCGCGTCCGGGCGAAGTAGGTATCCACGCCCTCCTCGAAGATGATGGTGCTCAGCGAGAAGCCGAACATCGAGGTGGCGCGCACCTCCTTCACGCCGCTGAGCCCTTGCAAACCGGTGGTGAGTGGATAGGTCACCTGGTCCTCGACCTCTTGCGGGCTGCGTCCCGCCCAGTCAGCGTAAACCAGCACCTGGTTTTCCGTTAGGTCCGGGATGGCATCGACGGGGGTCAGGTAAAGTGCCCTGACCCCGAGCGCGACGATGAGCAGCGTGGCACAGGCCACGATGAACCGATTTTTCAGGCTCCATTCGATGATTTTTTCGATCATGGCTGAGAAATTTGTAGGGTTGAAATGTCCGTGGCGGCGTGGCATGGTTTGCACGTGAGTACGATCGCAATGGAGTTGGAACGCACCTTGGAACGTCTTGAGCCTGAGAAGGCTCGGGCGCTAGAGTCGCGTGTCCGCGAGGCGATTTCCGAAGTGGAAGGATCTGAAGAGCCGCCAAGCCTTGAGGAAATGAAGCGAAGGCGCCCTGATCTCGCAGACATCATAGGGTGCTGGGCGGATGTTGAATTCGAACTTCCGCCAGAACTTCCCTTGTCTCCTGCGAAAACTTGGTGATGCTTTATCTGCTTGATACCAATATCTGGATTGAAATTCTCAAAGGCAAAAACCTTCGATTGATCCAGAGATATGCTGATCTTAGGACTGAAGAATTGGCGACTTGCTCTCCTGTTCGTGCGGAGCTGATGCATGGTGCTGAAAAGTACAAAGATGCTGCGGAAAGGAAAAAGGATGTTGCGAGGGCATTGATGAACGTCATCTCGTTCCCGTTCGATGATCGTTGTGCGGAGTGTTATGGAGCGGTGCGCCACGATCTTGAAATCAGACGTTGCGTCATTGGCCCGATGGATTTGCAGATTGCTTCGATCGCGCTGGTGCATGATTTGATTTTGATTACTGGAAACGAGAGAGAGTTTGGGCGGGTTCATGGCTTGAAGATTGAAAACTGGACCGTGTGATGCGGTGTTTGCGTGAGTTATAAGCACAAGGTTCAAGGTTTGATTTCGTCGCCGCATTCGAGCATTTCCGCACCGAAAAACGGGTTTTGAATGGGGCGGCCACCGGTCTGGATCCAACGGCCTTTCTTGGCAGCGGCCGGAACGGCTTGATCGACCATCGGGCATTGCCAGATCTGCATTTCGGGAAATCCTTTCATCTTGCGCAGGGGTCCTAACACGTCAGTTGCCGCCATGGTGAATTTGAGAAATTTGGCGCGCGCGGCGGCGATGGTTTCGGAGCCATGAAAGTGGCGGGAGCCGTCAAGTTCATCCAGTTTGTCTTTTGGCAAGTTGAAGTTAGAGAGGGATTCGGTCAGCGTTCCGGTGACCATCATTGCGGGTTCACTGGCCTTGTTGAAGGCGTCGAGATTGTCGGCGGCGAGAGCGGCGGCCATGGCATCGGCCGTTTTGAGAAATTCGCGGATCACCGTTTGTTGGGCATCGGAAATTTCCCCCGACATCGGTTCTTCCTTTGCAACGGGCGCGGCTTCGCTGGCGGGAGACATGAATGAGCGATTCAGTTCCGCCTGGCCGTCGATGAGGAGGTTGCCGTTCGTGACGACCTTGTCACCTGCTTTCAGGCCGTTGGTGATTTCCACCAGCTTGTCGCCGCGCCGGCCGAGCTTCACAAGAACCTGTTTGTAGGCACCTCCGGATTGATCGGTGTAAACGACGGCTTGCGGGCCGGTCTCGATGACCGCCGAGCGCGGGACGGTTAGGATGGCGGGGGCGTCCACTTTCACTTCGCCGTCGGCGTATAGCTTGTGAAGAAGTTCGCGGCGACCGTTGACCAGTGGGTTGGGAAGCTCCACCCGGATCTTGGTGGAGCGCGTGGCTTCATCAAAGTTCGGATCGATGAAAGTGATTTTTCCTTCAAAGGTTTTCCCCGGCCGGGAAGGGGTAGTGATGGTGACGGGTTGGCCGATTTTGATCCATGGCAGGTCCTGTTCGTAGGCGATGAACATGAACCACATGGTGGAAAAATCGGCGATTTCAAACATTTCCTGACCGGTGGTGACGTATTGCCCCTGATAGACTTTCTGACCGACGACGGTGCCGCCGATGGGGGAGAGGATTTGCGACATCAGCGAGTCGGATGGCTTGTCGGCCACGGCCTCGATTTGTTCCGAGGTGAGTCCCATTTGGCGCAGTCGCAGGCCGGTGTTTTTTTTGAGATCACCGGTGAGTTGGCGGTATTCGCGCTCGGTTTGGAGGAGACCCGGGCTGTAGAAATCTGCGAGTGGCTGGCCTTCCTGAACCTCAGCACCCATGTAGTTCACATGGAGTTTTTCGATTCGTCCGTCCACATAGGCTGAGATGATGCGGTGGCGGGTGGCGTCGTCATCGATCATCCCAGCGACCTTCAAGGTGCGGACTAAGGGTTGGACCTTGGCTTCTGCGGTTTGGACATTGAGGACGTGGGACTGGTTACTGGATAGGACGACGACGTCTTCACCGCCAGTGGCATCGAGGCCTTCCTCGCCGGGATAGATCGGGGTGAGCTCCATGCCGCAGATGGTACATTTCCCGGGCTTGTCGCTCTTGATCCATGGGTGCATGGCGCTCTGATAGAACAGCGGTTTGCGATCCTCGGTGGCGGCCGATGCGGCCGACGATTGGGCTCGGTTCATGAAGACCCAAGTTCCGCCGATGGCAACGACTGCGGTGATGATGATGGTGATGATTGTTTTCATGATGGGAATGGAGTTATTTGCGAGGGACTAGCAGATTTAAGTTTTCAAGCGCGGCGAGTTGCATCGCGACGAAGCGGCGTTGTTCGAGCCGGATGGAGAAGAGCGTCCGGTTGGAGTCGAGGAGGTCGGTGAGGCTGGCCTTGGAACTGATCCAGGAAGCCTCGACGGATTGGGTCGCGGCGAGGGCGCGTTGATGGATTTCGCCAGAGTAAGCTTGCGCTTGGGCGGCGGCGTTGGCGGCATCGGTCACGGCGGAAATCACGCCGGACGCGATTTC
>JBBQDJ010000379.1:0-4281 GCA_038319595.1 Verrucomicrobiales bacterium | reverse complement strand
CGAGACACGATACTCCATTGCCTCGCGCCAGATTGAGTAGCCGTTTGGCCAAAGTCCGATCTGCTTAGGGCGCGCACCGCCGTAGCTTTGAAGAGTTGGAATGCCGATGCTCTTGGCCACCTCCCATCCGTGATAGGCCTCTGAACCACCGTCTTTCGCGCTGTTGATCATATTCCACGAAAAATAGGCAGGGAATCGCGTCGCATCGGTGTCTGCGATGGTGCCATTCAACACGTTCATTTCGTAGGAAAAAATCGATGCCACGGAGGCGAACTGGCCACAAGTCCCCCATTTTTGCTGATAGATCGGCGGGTACTGCGGGCGGGTGGAGTTGTCGACGCGCGTCGGCAAACGATCGAGAGCGACCTGCGTGGCACCGATGTCAGGCCCGACCGCATCTCGCCAGGTGTCGTAGTTTTTCCCCGCAGAGGGAGGCCGGGAAAAGGGGCGCGGATAGGCAGCGTGAGCATTATTGGCATCGCCAGCGATTGCCGAACCCACGGGACCGGAAAACACGAGGCAAACAGCGATTATCGAACGTGAGGTAAAGGTGATCATCCGCATGGTTTTGAAGTGCGACCGGATGTAACACACCAAAGGGTGGTTGCAAGGCGCGGTATTGCCTTGTGTCGGTTCTGGCCGCAGTTGGCGGAAATATTCCAGTCCCCGCCATGAAGTGCCTGTGGCTTACTTCCGGCGTCGATGTCGCCCTTTCCGCACGAAATAGACCGTCCGAGCCGACTTCCGTCGCTCGAATGGGAGATAATTAAATGAAAATGACCGCAACTAGATGATCGTCGCGGGCGTTTACTTATGTTATCGAGTGTTTTTATTGCATTCGATCCACCCCAACCAACCCACGCCATGAACCATTCCCGGAAATTCATCGAGGAGCATTTCCCCAACCCTAAATACACCGTCTCCACCCGGCGCGAGTTTCTGGCCAAGACGGGGATGGGCTTTGGGATGCTCAGTTTGGCCAGCCTGCTGCGCCCCACCGAACTTTTCGCTGCCTCGTCCGCATCCTCGGCCGAGGCAGCCGGGTTTAGCGTTCCCGTTCATTTCCCGGCGAAGGCGAAACATGTCATTCACATTTTTCTCAGTGGCGGCCCGTCCCACGTGGACACCTTCGACCACAAACCGGAGTTGGCGAAATACGATGGAAAAACCTTACCGGGTGGAAACCACGTCGGCTTCGCCAGCCCATTCCGTTTCGATAAATGCGGTGATGGCGGCCTCGAAATCAGCGAACTTTTTCCGGCACTTCAAAAGCGCGCGGACGACCTTTGTGTGATCAAGTCGATGTTCACCGACATTCCCGCTCACGAAACCGCGACGGTTTTCATGAACACCGGTAACCTGCGTCTCCCGCGGCCCAGCCTGGGCAGTTGGGTGCTCTACGGACTCGGCAGTTCCAACCAGAATCTGCCGGGCTTCGTCTCCCTGCGTGATGGAGGAGTCCCTAATGGTGGGAACGCGAACTGGGGCAGCGTCTTCCTTCCCGGTAAATACCAGGGCACCAGCGTCAACGCCAGCAACTCCGATCCGACCAAGGCGTTAGAAAATATTCGTAACCCCTACCTCTCGCTAACGGAACAACGCCGCCAGCTCGACCTCGTCAAGCAACTCGACTCCATGCACAAGACCAAGCTTCACCAAGAAAGCCAGCTCGAAGCTGAGCTCTCTAACATGGAGATGGCTTTCCGCATGCAGACCGAGGCCGTTGATGTTTTTGACATCCGCAAGGAAAGCGCTGCGACCCTCCAGCTCTACGGCATCGACGGTGTTCCTCAGCCAGGCAACATGCGGGACAGCAAGAACGCTTTCAAAGACCGCGGAGCCATGGTTGGCAATGCCCGAAAAATGCTGCTCGCCAGCCGCCTTGTGCAGCGGGGCGTGCGTTTCGTCCAAGTCTGGTGCGGTGGCTGGGATATGCATTCGGACATCGCGAAAAACCTGCCTCAGCGAGCTTCAAGCATCGATCAACCCATCGCCGCCTTGCTCGCTGACCTGAAGTCGCACGGTCTGCTAGAAGAGACGCTGGTCATGGTCAACGGCGAGTTCGGGCGCTCACCCGGTCGGGACCGCAATGGCAAGGGCGACACCGCCGGCCGCGACCACCACAATAAGGCCTTCTTCACCCTGCTCGCAGGCGGAGGTGTCAAAGGTGGCACCAGCTATGGCGCCACCGACGAGCTCGGCATGGCCGCAGTGGAAAACAAGGTCCACGTCCACGACCTCCATGCCACGGTTCTCCGGACTCTTGGCTATGATCATACCAAGCTCACCTACCGCTACAACGGCCGCGATTTTCGCCTCACCGATGTGGCGGGTAACGTCGTCAACGACATCCTCACATGAAGTCCTCTGCAATCGACTTTCCCCGCATCCGCCACCGGCGCGTGACATGCCTGCCGCTCGTAGGACTGGCGCTGTTTCTAACGCCTGCCTTCACGATGGCGGAGGAGCTTACGCCCGAACAGTTGCAGTTTTTCGAAACCAAAATCCGCCCCGTCCTCTCGAAGTCCTGTTACCGCTGCCACAGTCAGTCCGAGGGCAAATCAAAGGGCGACCTGACCCTCGACACCAAGTCCGGCTGGCAAAAAGGCGGCGAGACCGGCACCGCAATCGTGCCCGGTAAACCGGATGAAAGTCTGCTCATCAAGGCGGTACGCTACGAGGACGAGGATACCCAGATGCCCCCCACTTCGAAAGGTGGCAAACTTCCTCCCGAACAAATCGCCGATCTCGAGGAGTGGGTTAGAATGGGGGCTCCCGATCCACGGACCGCAGCGGTTCCTCACCGCGACATTTCAAAAATCGCCGATGGCCTCAGCGAAGACATGCGGGATAGCGTGAAAACTCACTGGGCCTATCAGCCGGTGATTTCACCACCGGTTCCTAATGTGAAAAATACATCCTGGTGCAATACTCCGGTGGACAATTTCATTCTGTCAAAATTGGAGGCCAAGGCGATGAAGCCCTCCGCTCCTACTGATAAACGCACCTTGATCCGCAGGGCCACCTTTGATCTAACCGGGCTGCCGCCGTCGCCCAAGGAGGTGCTGGATTTCGTCAACGATACTTCACCGGAAGCTTTCGACAAGGTGGTTGATCGCCTGCTGGCCAGCCCGCACTACGGTGAACGCTGGGGCCGCTATTGGCTCGATGTCGCCCGCTATGCGGATACCCGCGGCGAGGTCAAAAAGGACAACAACACGCTCAATCCCTTCGCCTGGACCTATCGGGACTATGTGATCAAAGCCTTTAACTCGGACCGTCCCTACGACCTGTTCATCAAGGAGCAGCTCGCCGCCGATCTGCTGCCAGCCTCGAAATCCCAGCCTGCCACACTCGCCGCCTTGGGATTCCTGACGGGAGGCGACCAATTTCAAGGGAACAAGAATGACATCATCAACGACCAGATCGACGTCGTCAGCAAAGGCTTCCTCGGCACCACTGTGACCTGCGCCCGTTGCCACGACCACTTCTTCGATCCCGTGCCCACCCGCGATTACTACAGCCTCTATGGCGTCTTCAACAGTTGCGCTGAGCCTGACGAGCTCCCGGTCATCGCCAGCTCCAAGGACAAGAAGGCCGAGGAAAGCTACCTAGCCGAACGCAAGGCCCTTGAAACGAGAGCGTATGCCATGATCGACCGGGATCTGTGCCGGATGGCGACGAAGTTCAACACCCACGCCGCGACGTTTTTGTTAGGCATGGAGCGGATGAAAGGCGGCCGGGCGAACTACGAAGAACTGATAGGCTACCTCGAAACAGATGGACTCGTACCGGATGACCTTCAGGCGGCACAGCGCTCCATCCAAGCCCAAGTTCAAGCCAAAGCTGATGCCGCGAAGTCCGGTGACATGATGGAAATGAACTCAATGGCCGTCACCACCGCTACGCCTAAGATTAAAAAAGATTTCTCCAAAGAAGCAAAAAAGGAAGACCGGAAGTCAGCCGCTCGGGCCATGCGAAGTTCGGGCCATCCCGTGTTGAGCCTGTGGCGCGAGCTCGCGCGCCTGCCGATCTCCGGTTTCGCGGAGCGCTCCGTGGAGGCCATCGACCGGCATACCGATCCGGTGAACGCGGCCTACGTCAACCCGATTATCGCCGAGGCGTTTCGCGGTAAAAAGGTTGCCTCACTTGAGGCCGCCGCCGCCATCTATGCCGGAGTTTTCCGCAAGGCCGAGGATGCTTATGCCAAGGAGTTTTCTTCTTGGAAAAAATCCGCTCCTGAAAATGCGATCTTTCCCGGTCTGAGCAATCCACCGCTCG
>JBBQDJ010000378.1:0-4290 GCA_038319595.1 Verrucomicrobiales bacterium | reverse complement strand
GGCCATCGCCGCTTGGCGGCTGACGAAGTGGTAGGGACCAAATCCTTTCACCCAGGCACCCGTGCTGGTGAGCATGATCAGCCCTAGCACCACCAAGGCGGCGACCGCGGCGCAGAGGATCACGGAACAGTGACGGGTCATCTGAAAAGTATCGGTTAGGGAATCACCAGGCTCATGCCGACCTTCATCTTGCGGGCGTCGCTGATGCCATTGGCCTTCATGAGGGTGTCCTGGTTGACTTTGAATTTGTTAGCGATCCGCCAGACGCTGTCACCGCCTTGCACAACATACGTTTTACCGGAAGCTGCGGAGGCCGCGCCGGCGGCAGGATAGGAAAGCTTCGAACGCACCACTTGGGCCCGCGGTGCCGCCGCGACATCCACGTTCTCCATCATGCCAAGGTCCGGCTCCGCCGCACTTTTCTCGCGGATCGCCGTCACCTCCGGTGAATCTTGGGCGACGATGCGCTTCGGCGGAACCTTGAGAATCAGTCCGGGAATGATGTCCGCATGCTTGTTGATCAACCGCAGATCTCCTTCATCGACCCCCAGTTCGCTGGCGATGCTGGTGTAGTTATCCCCTTGGGAAACGAAGAACGGCTTATCACCGGTGGAGAGGCGCGGCAGATCCGTCCGGGGCGGCGCAGGGGCCGCGGCGACACTCGCCGCCTTGTCGGCTGCCGTCGTTTTGGCATCCTCCGGCGCGCGGCCGTTCAGGAATTTCTGATGCACGAAGATCAGCCCGATCGCGACGATATGGATCAGGAAAATAATGGTGAGAGCTCGCGAGATCTTCGAACTGCTATCCTCGCTTTCCATGTCCGGAGACGCGGCGGCAGCGACGCGTTGCTTGCGGTTGTTGCCAGTGGCGGCGTAGAGGCGCTTGAAAATTCCCTTGGGAGCAGGACGGCGTTTGACAGGTAGAGTTTGCGGTTTCATAGCGGAGTTAGCGGAGTTGATGGACGAGGTCACGGAATGCATTTCCGCGTTGCTCGTAACCGGAGAATTGGTCGAAGGACGACGTTCCCGGTGACAGCAAAATGGTGGAGCCGCGCGGCGCGAGGCTGCGGGCGGTGGTCACAGCATCGGCCAGCGTCGAGACCGATTCGCAGGGCACGGCATGGGCGAACAGCGCGGCCAACGGCCGCGAAATCTGCCCGAAAGTCACGGCAGCCAGCGCCTTCTCGGCGAGGAGCGGAACGACCGGCGAATAATCGAGGCCCTTTTCCTTGCCACCCGCGATCAATACGACGGGCCGGGTTTGCGAACGCAAGGCGCTTTCGAGCGCGTGGAGGTTCGTGGCCTTCGAGTCGTTCAGGTATTCCACGCCATCCAAGGTGCGGATCAGCTCGCAACGGTGCGGCGGAGGCGCGTAGCCATGAAGCGCCTCGCGCATGAGGTGGGGAAGAATGCCGATGGCGGCGCAGGCGGCGAGCGCGGCCATGGCGTTCTCCGCATTGTGCAGTCCCCTCAAGGCGGTGTCCCGATCCATGTCGAGCAGGACCTCACCCTGATAGAGGATAATTTTCCCCTCGGAATACCAATCGGCAGCCGGGTCGGTGGTGGAGAAAGTCACGAGCTGTGCCACCGTCGCGGGCAGGTTCTCTCCCGCCCTAACCACTGCGCTGTCGGCAGCGGTCTGGTTTTCAAAGATTCTCAGCTTGGCCGCGCGATAGGCCTCCACGGTTGGATAGCGGTCCATGTGATCCGGCGCGAAATTCAGCCAGACCGCCACCACCGGATGCAGCGTGCGGATCGTCTCTAACTGGAATGAGCTCAGCTCCAGCGCGACCATTGCCGGTGGATTCGACTGCAGCACCACTTCGGCGAACGGCGTGCCATAGTTGCCGCAGGCGGTTCCGCCGAGACCCGCATGGGAAAGGATGCGCTCGACGAGTTCGGTGGTCGTCGTCTTGCCGTTCGTGCCAGTGATGCCGATGATCCGGCCTTGGAAAAACCGCGCGGCCAGTTCCACCTCGCCGACGACCTCACCCGCGTGGCGGGAGAAGGCCGCGACATACGGCCCGTAAGTGTCGATGCCCGGACTCACGACGAGCAGATCACAAACCAGCTCAAGACCCTCCGCCTCGGTCGCGATCGGATGAATCTCGACACCCGCGGGCATTCCGTCGAAAGCCTCGGGTCCGGCGCTGTCCCAGGCGGAAACGGTCGCGCCTTCACGCAACGCGAGCGCGGCGGCCGCGCGGCCACTGCGTCCCACGCCGAGAATGGCGACTTGTTTTCCGGTGAGGTTCATTTTCAGGCGATCTTGAGAAGGGCGAGGCCGAACAACGCGAGCATGATGGAGATGATCCAAAAGCGGATGATCACTTGGTTTTCATGCCAGCCTAACAATTCAAAGTGATGGTGAATCGGCGACATCTTGAAAATCCGTTTTTTGCGCAGTTTGAAACTGCCTACTTGGAGAATGACCGACATCGCCTCCATCACGAAGACCCCGCCGATGATGATGAGCAGCAGCTCCTGCTTGGTGCAGATCGCCGCCGTGCCCAGCGCGCCGCCGATGGCGAGCGATCCAGTGTCACCCATGAAGACCTTCGCCGGGTGGCAGTTGAACCACAGGAAGCCGAAGCTCGCGCCGACCAAGGCCATTAGAAATACCGCCAATTCGCCAATGTAGCGGTTGTGCGGAATGACCAAATACTCGGTGGCCATGTAGAAGTGCCCGGCCAGATAGGCGAGGACCGCGTAAGAGAGCGCCACGCTAATCGTCGTCCCGGTGGCCAGCCCGTCGAGTCCGTCCGTTAGGTTTACCGCGTTCGAGCAGCCGACGATTACCAACGCGAAAAACGGGATGATCATCCAGCCGAGATCGATGATGGATTCCTTCGGTGCAGTGGCCAGCGGAAAGCAGATCTCGCCGATGCCGATGGGATTCTGTCCAAGCCGGTAACCCGCCAGACCGTCGGCGATCTGTTGGGGCGTGGCTCCGAAACCAGAAATTTCCTTTTTGAAATACAGGAAACTGGCGGCGACCAACGCGATGACCAGTTGCCAGGCAAGCTTCTTGCGGCTGCTGATGCCGTCGGATTTTTTCTCCCTCACCTTCTTATAGTCGTCACAGAACCCCAACAGCCCGCAGGCCGCCATGGTGCAAGCGCAAACGGCGATGAACGGATTGAGCGGCCGAGCAAAAACGAGAGTGGAAATCAATACCGAGCCGATGATGAGCACACCGCCCATGGTCGGCGTGCCGATTTTTCCGCCATGCAGTTCGGCCAATTTGTGGACTTCTGCCGCAGTGCGGATCGGCTGGCCGACCTTCAGCGAGATCAGGCGGCGGATCACGCGTGGGCCGAAGAGCACGGAGAGAATGAAAGCCAGCAGACCGGCACTCGCCGCGCGGAAAGTAATGTATTGGAACAAATTCAGGAAACGGAATGTCTTCGCCCACGGCTCACCGTGTTCGAAGGCGTTCAGCCAGAAATCATAAATCGCAGGGAGCATCAGTTTCGGGGGAAGGCGGCGTGCATGACGCGTTCGACACTGGCGGAGCGGCTGCCCTTGAAGAGCACGACGTCACCGGGTTTCACCTCGCTGGAAAGCCATTCGGCCGCCTCTTCGAGATCCAGGAAATGGGGGGCGTGGTTCGCCCCTTCCGCGATGCCTTCCGCACCTTCGCCCACAGCCACCACGGTCAGGTGGCGTTCGGCGGCGAGCGCGCCCGTGCGCAGATGCGCGGCCGGGGCATGAGGCCCGAGTTCACCCATCCGGCCGAGCACGATGATGCGGCGCGCGCGGTCATCCACCGGCGTGTCCGCGAGGGTTTCGATGGCTGCGGCCATCGATTCGGGATTCGCATTATAAGTATCATCGATCACCGTGATTCCTTGGTGTTCGAACCGACACAAGCGGCCGCCCGTTAGAGTGGCGTTGGAAAGTCCCGCAGCGATCTCTGCCGGAGTGATTCCGAGTTTCCAACCGGCGGCGGCGGCCAGCAGCGCGTTGGTCACCATGTGGCGGCCCGGCACCGGCAGTGAAACCTCGACGGACTCGGCTCCTTCGATGACCAGGGTGAAGAGGGTTCCATCCGCTTCGAACCTCAGGTTTTCCGCCCGCACAAGACCACGGCCGTTGCCCACCGAGATCATCTGGGCTTTCGTCCGTTGACGCAGATAGTCATGGAAATCGCAGGTCGCCGGCAGGAAGAGAATTCCATCGGCTGGCAGGGCGCGACCGAGCTTGCCTTTTTCTTCGGCAATCGCCTCACGTGTGCCCAAGAACTCGATGTGGGCGGTGCCGATGTTCGTAATGATGCCGTATTTCGGCC
>JBBQDJ010000377.1:0-4291 GCA_038319595.1 Verrucomicrobiales bacterium | reverse complement strand
AACCGGTGCCGCCCTCGGTGCCGAGGACCAACGAGGCGTAGCGGGTGTGGTGGCCTTGGATTTCGGAGGCGACCTGATCCACCGAGATGTTGTTGGTTTTCTCAAGACCGGTCATGTCCGCACCGGTGGCGAAGACATCGCCCGAGCTGTGCCCGCCGAGCGACCAACCGCCTTCGTGGTCGAGTCCGCGCAGGTAGGAGATGTCGTTTTTTAGATCGGCAAAGTGAGACGCGGATTGGTTGAAGGTGAGGGCGCCGGGCTGCTGGCAGGGGAACCAGTTCCAATCGTCGTGGGGCTTGCCGGGCGTGGGCACTCCGGTCGGGCTGTCCGGCATGTAGGCGCCGTAAGCGAAGTAACTGATGAGCAGGCGCTTGGGCATGGCTTGCGCGGCCGTGCTGGGGCTCGCTCCCAAGGCCCGGCCCATGCCGTTGAGGAGGGGCAGGGCGAGGGCGATGCCGCCACCTCTGATGAGTTCACGACGGCTGAGATGCCAGGATTTGTGATGCATGATTCAGTTTTTGGAGGTGCCTCGGAAGGCGGCGCTTTGGCAGACCGCTACGATCATCTCGCGCAGAGGATACCCACTTTCCTTGGAATTTTTGAGCATTTTTTCCACCTCGAAGCGGTCGTGGTAAGTGAGATCCCGTCCGATTCCGTAGCTGAGGAGTCTGCGCAGGACGTTTCCAGCCACGTCGGACTCGCGTTCCTTAATGAGGAATTTTTTCAAATCGTCCATGTCGTTGACCTCGGGGCCGTTGGGCAGGCGGGCGGAGGCCTGTGCGGTCACCGTGCTGATCGATTCCAAGTATTTCAGGTAACCTTTGAGGTCCATGTCCTTTTGTTTATCGAAGCCGCGGACCACGCTGCCGTTGACGGGGAGCTTGGGTTGGTATCTGCCGACGGCGTTGTATTGCTCGAAGGGGATACCCCATGGATCGAGGCGGGCGTGGCAGTCGTTGCAGCTTTCTTGGGTGCGGTGTTGCGCGAGGAGATCTTTGATGCTGAGGGCGTGCTCGGCGGATTCCCCGGCGGTATCGGAGAGCGCGGGGACATCGGCGGGTGGCGGCTTGACCTCATCGCCGAGGATTGCTTCGCGCAGCCAGACGGCACGGTAGATCGGGTGGGGGGCGGAGCCGGTGCCATTGCCGACGAGGATGGAGCCATGGGTGAGCAGGCCGCCGAGGTGGTTCTCGGGCTTGATCGGCACGGGGCGGAGTTCGTTCCCCTCGACGCCGGTGACGCCGTAATGCGCGGCGAGCGGCTGGTTGAGCATGGCGAAATCGGAATCGACGACATTGAGGGCGCTGGCGTTGCGGCGGATCAGTTCCGCCACGAAACCGACCGTCTCGTCGATCATGTGATCGCGGATGGTGGGGCGGTAAGGCTCCTCGGTCTTCGCCCGCTCGCCGGCGGGGACGTAGTAGAGGAAGCGCGGGAAGAGATCGATGTTGATCGGGACGGTCTTGGACTTTTCCAAGCTCATCCATTGGACGGTAAAATTCCGCACGAAGTCGGCGGATCTGGCGTCCGCGAGGAGGCGCTGGGCCTGCTCGGCGATGACAGTTTCGTTAGCCAACTTTCCTGTTTTCGCTAGATCTAGCAGGGTCTCGTCCGGCATGCTGCCCCAGAGGAAATAGGAAAGCGCGGAGGCTAGCTCATCCTGTGGCGTGACTGCTCCGCCATCGGCCGCGGTGTGGAGCAGGAACTGCGGCGAGATCAGCACCATGGAGAGGGTTTCGCGCATCGCTGCCTCCATCGTCCCCAGCTCTGGGGCGACGAGGTCATAGATTTTCACAAAGCGGTCCACCTCTTCAGCGGTGGCAGTCCGACGGTAGGCGCGGGACATGAAGCGCTCGATCACCTCGCGAACGTAGGCCTGGGGATGGGTCTCGCGGAGGGTGGAATCGAACAGGATGCGCTTGTGATGCTCTGGCGGCCAGGCATCGATGATGGGACCTTCGAACTCGATCCAACTGACCACGGCGCGCGGCATTTCTAGGCGTCTCGGCCAGTAGAGGAAACGATTGTCATCGTTCAGTGTGCCATCGTCGTAGAGATTCTGCGGGGTGATGGTCATGGAATCGGGCTGGGGCACGCCGTTCTTTGCCACGCCGGGTCGTGGCGGAAAATTCTCGATGCGGCCGCGGAACTCGAAGATTTTCGGATCGTCCGGGGAGTTGTTCAGGATGGCGGTCCCGACCGGCTGCATCTGGAGCATCGAGTTGTTCTCATTGAGGTTGTAGCCCATGACGAGGCGCAGCGGCATTTGCGAAATCCCCTGCGGGAGAATGGCGGAGGCCTGGACCCGGACGCGGAACTCGCCGGTTTGCGGGAAACCTTTCAACGGTATGCCGTTCGAGGGTGACCCACGGGAGCCACCGTTCCAAAGCGAGATCTCGTCGTTGCCCTGGCCTGTTTCCGAGTTCGTGCCAGCCCATTCTTGGCGGGTCTTGAATACCTCGGGCTTCTTCGGATCGACGATCGCGCTGGCCATCGCGCGGCGGGCGGTCGTGAGGTAACGCTCGATCTGCTCGGGCCCGAGCAACATGAACTCGGCCTTGTTGTTGAAAGTGTAGGGCTTGTTAGGATCTTTCGGGAGGTCGTCGATGAGCTTCAGTTCGAAGCCGAGGAGATCCCGCATGGTGTTTTGATACTCGAAGTTGGTGAGCCGCCGGGCGGTTGGCTCGGTGGTTCCGGGGCTCGCGGAGGCGTCGCGGGCCTGCAGGCCGGCATCGATCCAGTTGATGATCGCCTTGCGGTCCTCGTCGCTGGGTTGGTCTTCATCCTCAGGCGGCATCTCGCCGCTTTTGAGCATCTCCAGCACCTTTTCCCAACGCTCTAGTTCGTGATCCGTCGATTGATCCGTATTGAGATCGTGCAAGGTGACCTTGCCCTTCTGTTTTTTCGGACCGTGGCAGTGGATGCAGTTTTGTTCGAGGAAGGGTTGGACCCTTTGGTTAAATCCTTCGCCGCCCGCCGGGATGTCTGCGGCGGCTGCGCGTGCTACTCCAGTGAATAGAAATGCCGCGAGGGTAATCGTGGATCGTAGCGGATTACGGGAAACCATTTGATTCTGGGCCCACCGATACGAAACGATGACCCCGGATATTCCGGCAAATTACTTCTTGGGTTTTTTAGCGGGAGCGGGCTTGCCGCGGGTCGGCATGATGGGCGTGTCCCAGCCTGCGAGATCCGAGGGTTTTACCTGGACGGCATTTCCGGCGAAGTTGAAAGTGTTAGGTTCAAATTTGCCGATGAAGGCGACGTCCATGTCTGGCTTGATGGCGGCTTCCATCCCAGCGGCCCACAGAATGCCGTTGAGGATGAGACGCCGGTAGCTCTCATCGAGGATGTCTTCGGAGGCGCCTTGAGTGGAATGGAAAACGCGGTGTTTCGCGCCGTCCGCCGTCGTGTAGGAACGGGTCCAGGTGGATGGCATGGGAGGTTTGCTAGTGTCGGGATCCGCGTTGGGGTCCATCGAGACGAGCGGTTGCGAATTTGTGAGAACAGTGAAATCCGGGCCGGGTTTACCGACATAGGCTCCGGCTTGGCAGAAGGCATTGTCTTTCACGCCGGAGAGGATGACGTTGTCTTTTTGCGCGGGGACGAGCTGGATGCGGGTGCCTTGCTGGTGGTTCGTCCCATAGTGGCCGACCCAGGTATTGCCCAGGATCTGTTGGCCGAAGCCGTTCTCGTAGTCGGCCGTTTTTGATTTAAAATCATACTTCGCATAGGTCGAGCCGGCCGGAATCTGGAAGGCGTGGGAAGAGGTGCGCAGGCCGACGACCGGGCCGCCACGATCCAGGTAAGCGACGACTTTCGCCATCTGGTCGTCCGGGAGGTTGAGGAATCTAGCAAAAATCACGAACAGGTCCGCATGATCGAGCGCTTCCATGCCGGAGACCCTGGAGGAGCCGGCCTCGATGAAGCCTTCTGCGTCCACGCCGAAGATAACGGTGCATTTGAAGCCGAGGTTTTTCGCAAGGATGCGAGCCAGCGCGGGGCAGGTTTCCTCGGCACGGTATTCGTGGTCGCTGGCGAGGAAGACAATGTGCTTGCCCAAGCCGGGACCGGCGGTGCCTTCATAGACGACGGAATCTGCGTGAGCGGAGCACAGGCAGAAGAGGGTAGAGAGGGCAATCAGGATGGTTTTCATTTTTGAGGGAGTTTGAGTTTTCAAAATATAGGTATTCATCCGTGATCTGTGGCTCAGATCTAGGGGGCTGGGTCTTGCGCTCGGAGCGGCGATCACCACTTTAAACGTGCTTTCCTCGCGAGGTTCCATTGCCGA
>JBBQDJ010000376.1:0-4294 GCA_038319595.1 Verrucomicrobiales bacterium | reverse complement strand
CTGGCCGAAACTTGGATTCCGGGTGTCGAGATATTCCAACGCCGGGTCTATCAGCAGAAGGGCCGTGGCTATTTTTCCGAATTCACCCGGCTCAACGAAGGTGTGCTCCATGAAATCGGCCTTGCGCCGCAGCAGTGGGCTTCTGCGCTGATGCATCGCGACAGCGCGAAGGGGTTCCACATCCATCCACCGTTCATCCCCGAAGGCTGCGACCCTAGGAAATGGCTCCAAAGCCTTTTCATTGACTCCCCGAAGGACTACACTCGCCGCCTTTACGACAAGGAACAGTGGGACGTGATGTTCTTCCTGACCAGCCTCTGTGAAATGCTGCTCGTCGACGAGCGGGTGGGCATGCCGCGCCGCATCATGCGTTTCACCATCGCCGGAGACAGCCGGCCCGGTGCCGACAATGTCTCCGTGGTGATCCCGCCGGGAGTGGGTCACGCGTTGCGGAGCATCGGCAACGAGGACCTCATCATGGCCTACGGGACCAGCACCACCTTCAACCCGGATTGGGAAGGCCGCATCGAAAGCGGGGTGGAAAATGCCCCGCTGCCTGCGGACTGGATAGACTACCTGGCCACGGCAGGCGGAGAGAATCCGTGACAAGTAGGTTTAAATTCCGCATTATGCCACAGTTGCCAAACTCCATAAGACATCAAGCGCTCACCAGTATCCAACCTATGAAGACCAGCATGAAAAAAGAAACCGTCATGAAAGCAAACTCCACCGCCGGCCTTGCGGGAATTCCCGGCAAGACTTGGTGCCATATTCGCATCGGACTTCAATCCGCCTTCGCCGCCAGCCTCTCCATCTTCATGATTTTCGTGGCGACGGGATGCGGTGGAAGCGACAGCTCGCCACCAGTTCCCGCCGAGGCCTACAGGTCGAAGCCGAACGCCACGCTTGCCGCGGGTGACGAAATCAGCGTCGCCTATTCCGGTGCGCCGGAAATGAACACCAAGCAGAAAATCCAAGCCAACGGCAAGATCAGCCTGCCGATGGTCGGAGATGTGAACGCCGCAGGCCGCAGCATCACCAGTTTCCAGAGTGAACTCACTTCCCTCTATCAGCCCCACCTTCAGGACCCCACCGTGATCGTTTCGGTGGAGGCTGCCGCTGCCGGTGTTTATGTTTCCGGCGAGGTTCTCAAGCCCGGGAAATATCCATTAGACCGTCCGATGACCGCCTTGGAGGCGGTGATGGAGGCCGGCGGCTTCAGCAAGTTAGCTAACCCCAAGCAGGTCATCGTCATTCGCAACGAGGGGGGAAAGAGCAAGCGCTACGTGCTCAACATGAACGATGCCATCTACGGCTCGGGCAGCAGCGCGTTCTACGTCCGCACCTACGACGTGATCTACGTCAAGCAGAGCAACTGGTGACCGCCGCCACCTCGGCCGGGGCCTCAGGAGGTGAGGCCCTGTTCGATCAGCTTGAGGATTTCGATCCGGCCCTTCCGCGTTTTTGAAGAACTGATGATCACCGGCGGGACGCTGCGCAGGTGCTCTGGCATCGCCTCGAGAAACGCCTCCACCGCGGCTAGGGTCTTGCTGCCGGTTTGCTTGTCCGCCTTGGTGAAAACCAGTGCGAACGGCACCGCGCAGTCCCCCAGCCAATTCACGAAATCGATGTCGATACGCTGCGGCGGCACCCGCGAATCAATCAGCACGAACACCCGCCGCAGGTTTTCTCGCTGCTCCAGATAGTCGCCCACCGACTCGTTGAAATTGATTTTCTCGCTCTTCGCGACCTTTGCGTAACCGTAGCCGGGTAAATCCACCAAGCTCCACGTTTCATTCATGACAAAGAAATTCAGCAACTGGGTTTTCCCCGGCGTAGCGGATACCTTCGCCAGCGCGTCCTTGTTCGACAACATGTTGATCATCGACGATTTCCCGACATTCGACCGACCGATGAAAGCGAACTCCAGTCGATTCCAGTCCGGCGCGGACTGAAGGTTCTTGGCACTCATATTGAAGACGGCTGACTTGATCTGCATGGATTGAGAGGCGTGAAAAAGGGCTCCCCGACGGGAGCTCTTTTTTGTTTTCAAGCGGGAAGCTCCGGGAGCATCCGCCGGCGATCAAGGAAATACCCAAACTCGCCATTTCACGGCTTCTTCGTCGTCGGCACCTTTGTGGGAGGTGTAGGCGCGTGCGAATCCCCCGGACGCAGGTAATTCATCAACTGCGCGGCGAAGAGGATGTCTTCTTTATTGCCACCGCCAGCTCCGGGCTGAGGTGTGAATGGCTTCAGGTCGTGATCCATCGCCGGATCTGAATTCGCGGAATCGGGTTTTAGCGGCGTGGGCGAAGCGGTGGCAATCACTGCTTTCGCAATCGGAGCAGGCCCCACAGCCACCGGTTTGACAGGGAAGAAAAAAACGGCTCCAGCCAGCACCACCACGGAGCCGACCAGAATTCGGGTAAATCTCCGGCTCGTCTGTTGCCGGGCAACGTCCTTCTCGCGCTCACGTTCATCCAGCATCATTCGCAACTCCGCCTCGGACGGTTCGCTGCTTTCCGACTGGAATTCCCCTTCTGACATCAAGAGTTGTTTATCTTAATAATCAGGAAGTGTCAAACTTCGGAATACTGGCAGGGACGAGAGTGACCGTTGGGACATCCTCCAAAGTCCGTCTGGATCTGACCGAGAGTGACTTTACCTTGGACGACCGCCCCATCCGCCATTTCACGGTGACTAGAGAGCGGCATCCTTACGGTCTCTCTTCAGGCCGATTCAGCCCTCTCCCCAATTGATCCGCTCGAAGATGGCCCGCAGTTTTTCTGCCTTTCCGCGGTGAATGAAGCGCACCCACGCCAGCTTGCCTTCCAAGTGAGCGGCGAACTCCGGATGGTTTTTGCGATTCTGAGAAGCGGGACCGTGTCGCGCGCAATTTGTTAGAATGGCCTTGAGGCGATCAAACTCGCGACGGTCGATGTTAGGTTTCTCGTTCAGAACGAGGCCGGCCGCGTGTTGCTTCTGGCCCTGCCGCAGAACGCGGGTCTTGTGGTGATTCGGGCGGAAACCTTCCTCAAGGATGATCGCTCCCACCGCGACTTCGAAGCGCCGCGCCTGCCGCGCGAAATCCGCGCCGCCCGAGAAAAGGAGATCGTCCGCATAGCGCGTGTAGTCCGCGACCACCGTTTTTGCTAGACTCGCAAGGCGGCAGTCGAGACGGAATGCGCAGAGATTCGCTAGGGCCGGCGATGTCGGTGCGCCCTGCGGCAAATGCGGTGTCGCAAGCCGGCGGCGTTCTGGCCAGGCGAGCGACTTTTCATCCAAAACGGACGGCGGCGCGGCGTGGGTGGTCATTCGGGTCAACGCGCGGGCAACGGACTCGGGGTAGCCTGTGGTTAGGAAAATCTGCAGAACTCTCGCGGCGGTGATCGACGGGAAGAAGTCCTCCAAATCGAAGCGGATCAGGATTTCCTTTCCGGTATGCGGTTCTACGAAATCGCGGACCGAGTGGCCTGGCCGGAATCCCCGCGCCGCTTCATGCGGCGGGATCGCGTGGAGGATTTTTCGCAACACCTGCCGCTGCGCAAACTTGAGCAGCACCTTCGGACTCTCGATCAAGCGGAAGCGCCCGCTCTTCGGCTTCACTTGCCAACGATGTTGATAGTGTTCCGGGCTTCGCGAAATCAGCCAGCCGAGGTCGTCCGGATGCAGTCGCAGCGTGTCGGCGAGATCTCCCAGGGTTGTGATTTCCGGGATTTGCCACGTCCTCGGTGCCCCTGCTGCCGGAGCCATCTGCTGTATGATCTGGCCAACGGCGATCCTGCCTCGACCCTCTGTCCATGCTTTGACAAATCCTTCATGGGCGCGAATCCGCTCGGCAATGCGGCGCACCGTCGGTCGCGGGGCCTCGCCGTATTCAAGGCTCAGTTTTCTCACCAGCGGCACCAGCCAACGCGCTTTTCTCAGGTCGCCCACCAAGGGCCTCGCCCGTGCCAGCAACGCCTCGCGATCCGCCATCGGCCCAGCCGCCAGGGCAGATGCGAGACGCCGGAGGTGATGGGCTTGCGAGGACATCGGGAAATTCGCGAATGCGGAGAAGCGCCGCGCCCCAACGCGTCCTGTCCGGCGCGGGCTGATTCACGCGGGAGCGTGATCAGGCCCTCGCCTCGTGATGCCTTGGTTCGTCGATCCCCCGGGGTAACCCCGGAGAGGCCGCATGATTTCCACACGACCGGCTTGGAGCACGAACCTCCCCGCAATTCGCGACCGCAGGGTATGCTTGCGGCGGAGTGGGCGTCAACAAACGGGTTTTAGGCCGGCAGACCGAAGGTGA
>JBBQDJ010000375.1:0-4324 GCA_038319595.1 Verrucomicrobiales bacterium | reverse complement strand
TCAAAAAAGCCGGCGAAAATCGAGTCCCCCCCCGCTTCGATTTCCGCCGGCTTCTTTTTGCCCGCGTCCCGGCCATGAAGGCAGATGCGGCCTGCAATCGCGAGGTCCGACGATTTTTCCCTTCCCAAATCCGAATCCATTGATTACCCCTCCCGCCCGCCTGAAATGGTGGTCGTAGTTCAATGGTAGAGCCCCAGATTGTGATTCTGGTTGTTGCGGGTTCGAGTCCCGTCGATCACCCCATCTTTCCCATCGGATCCTCAATGGAGGTTTGGACGGGGGGGAAGGACACCAAGTAGAACGACTGATGCAGCCGCTGGAGAGCAGGATTCATTACAAATTTCGCAATTCGCTGCTGTTAGCGGAAGCGCTGACTCATCCTAGCCTCGCCTACGAGTCGCAGAAACCGCATTTCGACAACCAGCGGATGGAGTTCCTCGGGGATGCCGTGCTCCAGTTGATCGTCACGGAAGAGCTTTTCAAAATGTTCCCGGACTTCACCGAGGGACGGCTGACCAAACTCCGCTCGCGGGTGGTTTCCCGCCGGGCGCTCGCCCGCTTTGCGATGGCGATCCACCTGGGCGACTATGTGCTGTTAGGAAAAGGCGAGGAGGCCACCGGCGGGCGTCGGCGACTATCCACTTTGGCGGATGCCTTCGAATCGCTGATCGGCGCGGTCTATCTGGACTCCGGCCCGAACCCCGCGCGCGAGCTCGTGCTGCGCCTGTTCGAATCCGAAATCGGCAACATGATCACCAGCCCCGAGGAGCGAAATCCGAAGGGCGAGCTCCAGGAATGCCTCCAAGCCATCCACCCCCAGGCACCCATTTACAAGGTCATTGGTGAGAGCGGCCCCGACCACCGCCGCGTTTTCCAATCCGAAGTTTCCTGGCAGGCGATGATTCTCGCGACGGGAAAAGGCAAGAGCAAGAAGGAGGCTGAGGCCCGCGCCGCTGCGGAAGCCTTGCGGGCGAGATTGTGGGAGAAGTGAGCGTGAGAAAATCGGTCTTATTGGATTGATCTCTCAAAACCGCAGATTCGCATACGCCCGTAGGTAACCCACGCACTGGGAAATCTCCGGCAGATTCGTCTTCCAGTTGGTTTCGTATTCGATGGTGACGTTGCCGGTGAAGCCGTGCTCACGGACTTCGTCTAACATGGCGACGAGATCGAAGATGCCGGTGCCGAACGGTTGATCGCGACTCCATTCGCTGATCGATGCACGGTCCTTGAGATGAAAGGCATGCACCCGCGGTGCGATTTTTTTGATCTCGGCCAGTGGATCCAGGCCGGACGCCGCCCAGTGGCCGACGTCCGCGCAGAAGCCGAGGTTCGGATGGCGGCCCTCGAGGGCTTTACCGATGGTGTCCGGATGCCACAGTGCGGTGGGTTTCGGATGATTGTGGAAGCAGACCTTGATGTCGAATTCCGCAGCGAGTTTTTCCAGAACATCTAACGATCCGATGGACTCAGTGGTGATGCCGTAGAGGTCGAGTTTCCTGGCAAATTCAAAAACCCGACGGGCCGCTGCCTCGTCCTTCGGGATGTCGATGACGCCAAGGTTGATCGCGGCGATGTGGTGTTTTTCTAACTGGGAAATGACCGCCCGCAGTTTTTTCTCCGGCATCTCCGGCCCGAAGATCGAACTGCCATGCGTGCCGCCGAGGATCTGTCCCGGATAGAGTTCGACGCCTCCCGCGCCGGAAGCGGCGGCCATTTCGATGGCTTCAAACAGGGTGAACTCTTTGAACGACCAGCATTGGATCGCGATCGAGAATCCTGCTTCGGTAAACACGGGCTGCGAGATCAACTCTCCATTCGCGCGGAAAGCCAGCAGCGCGGAGGCGGCGGGAAACAAGCTCAGCAGTCGGCGGTTCATGGTTGGGATCACACCTTTTCCGTTTCATGCAAGCGGCCGTAGTCCACGATCAAGCGGCCGTCCGAAGAATCATCGTAAATTTCCACGAAGCGTTCGCCGAATCGCACATCCTTCCAGCCATAGGTTTGCAAGCTCTGCACCGGAGCCTGGAGGACGGTGTCCACACAGGAGACGGAGGTCATGAAGCGGGAATCCGTTTCCTTCATCTGCTCCCGGGTCATGCCGTGCAGCGGACTGGATTCGTCGATCACGTGCCGCAGGATCATGGCTGCGGGAAACAGGATGAGTCGGTCGAAAGTCAGCTTGAGCGGATAGTAGCGGCGCACGGATTCACCTTCCAGACTCACTTCTTGCCGGTGCATGATGATCCGGAATTCCGCATCGGTCATCGTATGATGGCGCAGGTTGGCAACCCGCTGCATCAGCGCGGGCCTGCCTTCGAAGGCGGAGATCACTAGGCAATCGCTGAAAAGAACGCGCGCGGTGGGACGTGAAAATCTAACGAAAATCAATCCGGTCGTCACCGCCGTCCACAGCATCCCGGACATCAGCTCCAGCGTGACCACGACATGGCCGTAGGTCGTGATCGGATACATGTGGCCGTATCCCACCGTCGCCAGTGTTTCCACGCTGAAGAAAAACGCCTCGCTGAAGGAGTCCGCGCGCATCTCACCGATGCAAGGCCGACCGAGATGGTAGGCGGTGGCGAAGATGAGGTTGAGTGTTAGAAAAAAGCCGATGGCCACCAGCGCGAAGCTCGGCCAAGTCAGGGAAACGATCCAATGATAGACATCCCGCCATTCCCAGGAGACGGAATTGATCTTGAGGAATTCCACATTCCCGGCGCGCACGGAGATGGGAGTGGGCGGCTTTTTCATCCGGGGTATTCATTCCCCAGAGCCGTCGAAAGTGTCAAGCCTGCGGGAAAACTCAATCGTTGTTCTTGATGATCGCGTTCCTCAGCTTGAGGTATTCCTTCTCGGTGATGATGCCTTGGTGGTAAGCGGCATCGAGATCGGTGAGCTGCTTGCCGACGCTGGCCTCGTTCTTGCTTTGCACCTTCGAGCTGCTGAAGCAGGAGGTGAGGCTGCAAGACAGGACGGCGATGGCGATAAAGGATGGAAGGGATCGGGAGTTCATTTCGCTGGAGGGAAATGGAATCCGAAATGCCCGAGATTGCAAGCTTGGCAAGGAGCGTGATTCAGGGATTCGGTCCAAGGGTTTTATCGTCGGCTTGATGGTCTTGATACCACAACCAGCGGATCTCATCCTCGTCCAATGATTTCAAGCGACTTCGAAATTCATCGACCTGGCGGGCGATGGCTGCGGGGATTTCCGGATATCGAAGTTCGGTCTTGTGCCATTCCTCCCGAGAATAATATTCAGACATTTTGAGCGATTCGATGGCATTGCCAACCCATTCATCCCGAAGCCATTTCGGGGTATCCGGTGGCAGTTGGTCCAGGAGTTCGTTGGGAAACCGCTGGGAGGGTTCCGGAGGTAGGGAGTGGTGTTTCGGGAAATCTTGGGGTGATTTTCCGGCGGCGTAGGTGATGGCTGCGAGATAGTCCTGTGAGTTGAGCAATTGTTGAAGTTGATAACGGTTAGATATTTCCGGTTGCATGGGAATGGCCACCGCGACCCAGGCGAGAAACAGGGCGGCGGCCACGGGGAGCAAACTGCGGGATGCGGAAGCGCCCGGTCGATTGAGCGGTTTGCGGGCCACGCCTTTGACAAGGAAGGTGGCAATGATAAGAACGATGGCGAGCCAGAAAGAGACGGTTGTGGTGAAATTGGCGGCTTTGACGAGGAGTTGGGTGTGCGGTGGAAGCCTGATTCCTCCCATGATGCCGATCAAAGAGAGGCCCTGAAAAAAGGAACCTAACATGGCCTCAAGCGCGGCGGGTGCGAGGACCAGTGGCAGCACTCGGATCCAGGGTGTTTCGGTCAACACCGAAACGGCGCGGACCATGATGGCGACCCGCCAGAACGCGACGATCGCGAGGAATGCGATGTTCCATTTCGTGGCGGTCACGATGTCGGTCATCGCTTCAACCGGAATGCCATAGAGCCAGGCGCAGGGTGCGGTCATCCACGCAAGCACCAGAAAGGTCCCGGACTGCGGCCAATACCTGCCGGCCTTGTGGAGTCTGAGAGGGAACGAAATCCACAGGAAAATAAAACAGACCGACACCATCGAGGCGGCGAATGGGCCGATGAACCACTCGGGCTCCTGTATCAAATCGAGGTGATCGTAGTTGCGGGCGACGCCTGCGGATAGAACCAGGATGGCACCGACAAGCCATGCATGACGGGTGGCGGCGACTCGTTCGATGGCTCCGCGGTTGCCGATCAGATAGAGAAAAAGATCAGTCGGACGCATGCCGGAGTTGATAGATTTATCCGGGTTCATGAGTCGAGGGTGCTGCGGCGGCGGACGGACTG
>JBBQDJ010000374.1:0-4336 GCA_038319595.1 Verrucomicrobiales bacterium | reverse complement strand
GCAGTGCGAAACTGCGGGTTGCCCAGCTTTTAGACCTTAAGCCATGAACCGACGCCGCACCGAATCCAGCACCCCCGCGATGGTGTTTTTTGCACTCATTCTAGCAGCCGGCATCGCCGCTGCCGGCGGGGTGCTGCATGCCTATTATAAAAACCGCCAGGTGCAGATCTCCCGTGAAATCGACACGATCGACCGCCATGTCGAACAATGCCGGTTGGATATCCGCACCACCGACATGCGCATGGATCAACTGCTGAACTGTTTTGCGATTCGTAAACAGATCGAAGAGAACGGCTCGCCACTGCGTCCGATTCCCGCCGGCGTGACCGAAGAAATCGACACCGCCACGCTCACCCGTCACAGCGTTGCCTCCGCTGCTCCCTAGCCCGTGCATTCCTCGTTTCAAAACCGTTGCATCGTCCTATGCTCGATCCTCGTGGTCGGGCTTAGTGCGCTTTCGGCAAGATTGGTTCAGATTCAGTTAGTAGACCGTCGCTATTCGGAACGCGCGCAGCGCGAACGCCACACCACCGAGCGGTTGTGGGCCATGCGTGGAATGATCGTGGATCGCCGCGAAGAGCCGTTGGCGAAGAGCGTCCCCGTCAGCAGCGTCATTTTGGATCGGAAAATCCTGATGGATCCGACCCAGGCCAGCCGTGGTCTCGCGTATTTGGAGGCTTCCGAGGAGAAGGGCTGGAACGAGCTTGATGCGACCAAGCAAAGCCGCCGCATCAACCTGCTCCGCGGTGAGATCCTTGCTCGTGAGACGCCGGAGGCCATCGTCCAGAAACATCTCGCCTACGCCGTGGAAGTGCTCGCCCGGCCGTTGGGAATGCGGCGGGACGTACTCCGTGACAAAATCGAGAACACCAAGGCTGACTGGTTCCCAATCGCCAAGGATCTGCCGCAGGACGTGGGAGAGCAGCTGGACGAAACGATCAGCAAACTCCGGATCCAGGGTTTCATGGTCGAGGGATCGATCAAACGTTGGTACACCGTTTCTAACATGGCGACTCACCTGATCGGCTTTACCAGCGAGGTGGACGAGAAAGACGCCGACGGGAATCCGCACACCAAGGTCGTCGGGAAATTCGGAGTCGAGGCGTCGATGGATCCCTTTCTAGCAGGTCGCGACGGTTGGCGCGAACACTATCGCGACGCCCGCGGTCAGTTAGTGCCAGGACCTTCCAGCGGACTCAAGCCGCCGCGCGCCGGGCTCAATGTGAAGCTCACCGTCGACATGGGCCTTCAGGCGATCGTCGAGGAGGAGCTCGAAACCGGGCTGGCGGACTATCAGGCGAAACAGGGCACCGTGATTCTGATGGATCCGAAAACCGGCGAGATCCTAGCGATGGCCAGCCGCCCACATTTTGATCTCAACCACAAGGAAGATGTGGCGGAGAACGGATTCAACTATGCGATCCAGACCATTTATGAACCCGGCTCCACCATCAAGATCGTCGCCGCAAGCGGTGCCTTGAATGAAGGATTGGTCACTCCGGAGACCTCGATTTTCTGCCACAACGGATTCTATCAAGGCAAGGGCTTCACCGTGTTGGACGAGCATCCGGCGGGCAGCTTGAGTGTCGAAGGAGTATTGGCGAAATCCAACAACAACGGCGCCTACAGCCTGGGTCGCCAACTTGGATCGAAGCGTTTCTATGATTATCTCCATCAGTTCGGCTTCGGCAGCAAGACCGGCATCCAGCTCAGCGGTGAAAGCGCGGGAACGGCCCGCAATACCGGCAATGAGGCGGATTTTTCCCGCGCCTGTTTCGGCTACGCCACCAACGTCACACCGTTGCAGCTCGCCTGCGCCTACTCGGCCATCGCCAGCGACGGTAAGCTCCGGAAGCCCCATATCGTCAAATCGCTGATCGCGAACGACGGCACCGTCGTCGAGGAATACAAGCCCGAGATCGTGCACGAGGTGATGAAGCCAAAAGCGGCCATGCAGATGCGTGTGGCATTGGAAAAGGTCGTAAAGAGCGGCACCGCCACCCGTGCCGCCACCGCAGGCCACCTCGTCGGTGGCAAGACCGGAACCGTCAAGAAACACAATCCCAAGGGCGGCTATTATGAGGACAAGAAAATCGCTTCATTCGTAGGGATGATGCCGGCTCTGGATCCAGCCTTCGTTTGCGTGGTCGTCATCGACGATCCTCGCATCACAACCTTGAAACACCAGGGCGGCCTGATCGCCGCGCCGATCTTCAGCAAGGTCGCTACCCGTGTCGCGGTGCAAATGAATCTCAAGCCGACTGAACCGATTTCCACTCCGCCCGTCACTGCCGCCCGATGATTCTCCGCGATCTTGTTTCAAGTCTCACTCAAGTCACGGTCGCCGGATCGCTGGACGCGGAGGTGCATGCCATCACCGCATCGTCGCGGGAAGTCGCGCCCGGGATGGTCTTTGCGGCCATCCGTGGCACCACCTTGGACGGTCATCGATTCATCAATGACGCGCTGGCCGCCGGTGCCACCGCGATCCTCGCGGAAAGGGCCCAGCCGTCGGACTACTCCGCGCCGGCTACTTGGTTGCATGTGCCCGACAGCCGGGTTGCGGTATCTGCGCTGGCCTCGACCCTAACAGGCCATCCGTGGAAGGACATGACCATGGCGGGCGTCACCGGCACTAACGGCAAAACGACCACCGCGTTTCTCCTGCACCACATCATGAAATCCGCTTGGCACCGCGCGGGTTTGTTAGGAACCATCTTGATCGATGACGGTGAAACCGTCGAGCCTGCGAAACACACGACGCCGGGTTCCATCGAGCTTTGTGACTTGCTCAGCCGCATGCGTGATCACGGCTGCCGTGGCGTGGCGATGGAGGTATCCTCGCACGGCATCCATCAGAGGCGGATTTCTTCCATCGGTTTTGATGCCTGCATTTTCACCAATCTCACGCAGGATCACCTCGATTACCATGGGACTCTCGAATCCTATTTCAAGGCAAAGGCCCAGTGGTTCTACGATCTAGCCGCCGATCCGCTCGGGAAAAAGCCGGTGGCAGTGATCAATCTTGACGACGCTTACGGTGCCGACCTCGCCGCCTCGCTGGATGGAAAAATGCCGGTCATCCGTTTTGGCTTTGGCGTGCATTGCGATTTCCGCGCCAACAATTTCCGCCAGTCCGCCCGCGGCATGGAGTTCGAACTCACTGCCAAGGGGAAGACCTATCTGGTCCGTGCGCCGTTGATCGGACGTTTCAATGTTTACAACCTGCTAGGTGCCATCGCCGCAGCCAGCGCCTGTGGGATCAAGCCGCGTGAGGCGGTCGCCTCGCTGGTAGATTCACCGCAGGTTCCGGGACGCATGGAGAACGTCGGCAATGCAGGGGGAGCCACGGTGTTCGTCGATTTCGCGCACACTCCGGATGCCCTTGAAAATGTTTGCCGTACGCTCAAGGAGCTTGACCCCCGCCGCTTGATCACGGTCTTCGGATGCGGCGGAGACCGGGACAAGACCAAGCGTCCGTTGATGGCGGCCGCCGCTGCGCGTCACAGCGACGCCTGCGTGGTCACCTCTGACAATCCGCGTTCCGAAGACCCGCTTGCGATCATCCGTGAAATCGAAGGCGGCCTTGCTGGGAAAGGCTTCCGCAGCATCCCGGACAGGGATGAAGCCATCAACTTCGCCATTCAAAACGCCCTTTCCGGTGACATCGTTCTCATCGCAGGCAAGGGCCATGAGACCACCCAGCAGTTCGCTGATAGAACCATCGACTTTGACGACAGGAAACACGCCAGCAAAGCCCTGAGAGATCGTGCTCAGACCATCGCCGACATGAGATGAGACCGATCCCCGTCATTCAGATTGCGGAAATCCTCAGCGCTCCTGTCGCTGCGGGAAAAGGTGACATCATGGTCACCTCCGGAGTCTCGACAGATAGCCGCAAGCTGGCTAACGGCTGCGCGTTTTTCGCGCTGCGCGGCGAGAACTTCGACGGTGACCGGTTTGCCGCGAAGGCTCTATCAGATGGAGCGGTTCTAGCAGTGGTCCACCAGTGGTCCGGCGAGGTGCCTGAAAATACGGCGGTCATCGTGGTGGAGGACACCTTGTTGGCGCTCCAACGGCTCGCCCAGTGGTGGCGCAAGCAGCTCGACATCCCGGTGGTGGCTATCACCGGTTCTAACGGCAAGACCAGCACCAAGGATTTCACCGCCGCCGTGCTTTCACGGAAGTTCAATGTTTCTTCCACCCGCGGGAATCTCACCAACCACATCGGAGTTCCGCTCACGGTCTTGGAGACGACGGAAGAGCACACCGCCGCTGTGTGGGAAATGGGCATGAACCACTCGGGCGAGATCGCTCCGCTCTGCCAGATCGCCCG
>JBBQDJ010000373.1:0-4382 GCA_038319595.1 Verrucomicrobiales bacterium | reverse complement strand
CGAGGGCATGGCCGTGCTCTGTGGTGACGCGCTGCTGACCGAGTCCTTCATCGTTCTCGCCCAGACGGCGGTCACCAAACGCTACGGCACCCGCGACTACATTTCCGAACTGGCGGAAACCGGCGGCAGTCGAAAGCTCATCGGCGGTCAGGTGATGGACCTCGAAGGCGAAGGCAAGAAACTCACCCACCGCGATCTCGTCCGCATCCATGAAGCAAAGACCGCCGCGCTGCTCACCACCTCGCTGCGTCTCGGCGGCATGAGCGCGAATGCGACTCCGGCGAAACTGGAGGCGCTGACGAAATTCGGCCACGCGCTAGGACTGGCGTTTCAGGTCATCGACGACATCCTCGATGTCACCCAGAGCACCGAGGTGTTAGGCAAGACAGCAGGTAAGGATGAAGCGGTGGAGAAATCCACTTATCCGGCGATTCTTGGACTGGACGCATCGCGCAAAGAGGCGAC
The DNA here is from genome assembly GCA_038319595.1 of Verrucomicrobiales bacterium. GTDB lineage: Bacteria > Verrucomicrobiota > Verrucomicrobiia > Verrucomicrobiales > Akkermansiaceae > Luteolibacter. The sequence continues at coordinate 3,917 of JBBQDJ010000373.1, read as the reverse complement.
CCGACTGACCCGCGCGGCGATGAACGCCTTGAAACCGTTTGGGAGGAAGGCGGCGAGGCTGGAGGAAATCGCGACCCATTTGTTGAAGCGGGAGTATTGAGCCAGACGCGAGTTTTTCGGCACGATGAGAAAGGGCGGACAGAGCCTCGCAGACCTTGGGCGCTTGACTTCGGGTCGGGATTGGCACGGTTTGTGGTGAGTTCAGTCACACAAACCCATGGGCATCAAAATCCGACTTATTGTCATGAGCTTCCTCCAGTTTTTCGTCTGGGGAGCCTGGTTGATCACGGTGAGCAATTACTGGTTCATCACCCGCAAGTGGGAGGGTGAGGAGTTCGGGGCGATTTTTTCCACGCTGGGGCTTGCGTCGCTGATCATGCCGGCGATCACGGGAATGATCGCGGACCGTTGGGTGAATGCGGAAAGGCTTTACGGGATCCTTCACATCCTTGGCGGAATCGCACTTGTCTGCATCCCGATGGTGAACGATCCCGGGACATTCTTCTGGGTGATCTTCGCTGCGATGCTCTGCTACATGCCCACCATTTCGCTGTCGAACTCGGTGGCCTACAACATCCTCCGGACTAACCATTTTGACGTCGTGAAGGTGTTCCCACCCATTCGCGTGTGGGGGACGATCGGATTCATCGCAGCGATGTGGGTGACCAACCTCTCAGGAAACAAGGCTTCCGCGAACCAGTTCCACATCGCGGCGGTGGCGGCGGTGATCTTGGGTGCCTATTCTTTCACATTGCCGAAATGCCCGCCGCTGAAATCGACTGCGAAGAACGTGCCTCTCCTCGAATTGTTAGGACTGAATGCATTCAAACTTTTCGGAAATCTCAAGCTCGCCCTGTTCTTCATTTTTTCCATGTTTCTCGGCGGCGCGCTGCAGTTGACTAACATGTATGGTGACGTCTTCATCTCCGAGTTCGCGACGGTGCCGAAATACAGCGACTCACTGGTCGTGAAATATTCCACCATCATCATGTCCATCTCGCAGATTTCCGAGACCTTGTTCATCCTTGCGATCCCGTTTTTCCTGAAGCGGTTCGGGATTAAAAAGGTCATGTTGATCAGCATGTTCGCCTGGGTGCTGCGCTTCGCCTTTTTCGCTTACGGCAATCCCGGCGACGGGCTCTGGCTGATCGTTCTGTCCTGCATCGTTTACGGGATGGCGTTCGACTTCTTCAACATCTCCGGCTCGTTATTCGTTGAGACCACCACCGATTCGAGCATCCGTTCCAGCGCGCAGGGTTTGTTCATGATGATGACTAACGGATTCGGTGCGATCTTCGGCAGCCTTGCGAGTGGCTACGCCATCCAGAAGTATTTCACCATCGGCGGCAGAACGGATTGGCCCAATGTCTGGCTGGCGTTCGCCGGTTATGCGTTGGTGATCACGGTCGCGTTCGCATTCCTCTTCAAGCACGAGCATGATCCGAAAGCAGTGGAGGTCCATCCGCACGGATAGAAAATCCCTCGTTCACTTTTCCAATGGGGCAGGCGGAGCGGAACCCTTCAAATCACTGGCTACAGGGGGCGGCTCGACTTCCGCAGGCATGACAAGGCCCCATGGGGCATCTCCCATTTTTGCGACGACGACGGCCTTGGGCCATAATTCTGTTGGGAAATCCAGATTTTGCCAACCGTCGGAAACCTCGGAGTTACAAACCCAGGTTCCATCGGAGACGACATGGAGTTTTTTCCCGTCCTTGAGGGTGGCCCGGAAGCGCAGGGCGAGAGCGGCGGCACCTTTGTCGTTGCGGGACTCTACGGCGATGACGTTGCGCCCGCCTTGCTTGAGATGGGGGAGGACGTCGTAAATTTTCAGAGTCGTCCAGCCACTCACCATTCCCAAGTCAACGCCGTTGACGTAAAGATGGTGCCAGTCGTCACAGACAATCGAGATGGTGGCGCTGGCGACGTTGGGTGGAAGCTCGAACTCGCGGCGGAAGAAGACCTTCTCGCCATCGGTCGCAACCTTGCTTTTCCAAATCCATCCAGTGGCGGGATTCCCGGATTCCTGCGTCGGAACTCCTTCCGCTCTGCAAAACGCAGCTGCTAGAATTACAACGAAGATGGGGATGAAATGGCGCATGGAGCCGAAGAAATACGGCGACCAGGATACCCGGCTATCAAGAAAACAGGGCGGACTTCAGCTTTCGGCAAGGAGCTTGCGGAAATACGCGATGGTGGAGTCGAGCCCCTGGTCCAAGGCGATGGTGGGATTCCAGCCCAGTTCGCGCTGGGCGAGGGAAATATCCGGCTGGCGTTGTTTCGGATCATCGCAGGGAAGCGGAAGGTAGGTGATTTTCGAGGAGCCCCCGACCTTTTTCAGGACGAGATTCGCCAGTTGCAGCATGGTGAATTCGCCAGGATTCCCGATATTCACAGGCCCCGTGAGCGTCGGGTGGTTCATCAGGCGGATGAAGCCTTCGATGAGATCGTCCACGAAACAGAACGAGCGCGTCTGGCTACCGTCGCCGTAAATGGTGATATCCTTACCCTGAAGCGCCTGGACAATGAAATTCGATACCACCCGACCATCATCCGGCAACATGCGGGGGCCGTAAGTGTTGAAAATTCGGACGACGCGGATATCGACCTTGTTCTGCCGGTGATAGTCGAAAAACAAAGTTTCCGCACAGCGCTTCCCCTCGTCGTAGCAGGAGCGGATGCCGATGGGATTCACGCTTCCCCAGTAGGACTCCGGCTGCGGGTGGACGTCGGGATCGCCATAGACTTCGGAGGTGGAAGCTTGGAAAACCCGGGCCCCGACCCGTTTCGCGAGACCGAGACAATGGATCGCCCCCATCACTGAGGTCTTGGTGGTCTTGATCGGATTGTGCTGATAGTGCGGCGGCGAGGCCGGGCAGGCGAGGTTGTAAATCTGGTCCACTTCGAACTTAAACGGCTCGGTCACATCATGGCGGACCAGCTCGAAGTAGGGGTTTTCTAATAGGTGGGCGATGTTGCGTTTTCTTCCCGTGAAGAAGTTATCGAGGCAGATCACCTCGTTTCCCTCGTTCAAAAGCCGTTCGCAAAGATGGGAGCCCAAGAAGCCCGCCCCGCCGGTGATCAAGATGCGCATACGGAGGAATACAGCGGAAATCGGGGTCGATGGCAAGACTCCAGCGACCGGAGGATTCCACGAGCCACGCGGGTCACTTCACCTGTTCGATGCCATCGGGCAGATTGACCGTGGACTTGATAGAGCCATCTGGCTGTCGGTCGTGACGGACTTGGATGGGTCCCTTCGGTGTCGGATAGGTTCCTTCCGCCCACGCGAGGTGGCCGAGCCGGGGTTCGATTTTCACTTTGGCGCAGCCGGGTGCGACGGGCGTCACACCGAGGACGTTTTTGCTGAGCCATGCCGTCGGCCCGCCGGCCCAGCCGTGGCAGAAGCTGTGGCGGAAACCGACGTAACAATAGGCTCCGAAATCACCGTGCAGATCCTTTTTCCCGGGTGCGACGAGCTGGTCGATGGGCCCGGCGTCCTTGGTCCATGCGAGATCGAAGTCTTCCCAGAAAGTGGTGGCGCCTTGATCGAGCATGCCGCCCCAGTATTGGCTGATGAAGTCGAGGCCGGTGTCGATGTCTCCGGATTTGGCCAACGCATTGAGAACGTAAAATCCGTAAAAGGTGCTGAGATCGGCGGGGCCGTTTTTCTTGAGCACGTTGTTAGAAACATCGGCAGGATCGCGGAACCCGGCGATGGAGAGGAGAGCGGCGGGTGATTTGCGACCGCTGGACGCAGGGACGTGTTTGCGGAGCAGCTTGGCGGTATCGGTGCAGAGTTTCGCGGTTTCCTTGTCACCGAGAATTTCGGTTAGCCTTGCGCCGCTTTCCATCGTGAGGGTCATCATCGCCTGGAGGCCTTCATGGACGGCAATCTTGTTGTCGGCGGTGGGCCA
>JBBQDJ010000372.1:0-4384 GCA_038319595.1 Verrucomicrobiales bacterium | reverse complement strand
TCAAAGTCACTCGCAACGGCGTCTTCGGACTCAGCCCCGGCATCGAGCTGGCGCTTGTTTCCTCCGCCCAAGACGCCCGCCGCTTCCACCTTTGGGAAGCCTCCCCGCTGGAATATCTGGAGCGGCTACACCTCCAGAACCTCCTCGTTCCGGGACTCAATTCTTTCGAAGGACTCATCGTCCAATCGGGCGACGAAATGGCCATCGTCACCTCGCAGCCACGCTTCGATATTGTTCCTGTCACCACCGCGGAAATCGATTCCTGGTTTGCCTCGCTGGGATTCGCGAAAATCGCCGATGCCGCCTACTATCGCGCTGATGACAATCTCGGGATCTTCGATGCTCACGATAAAAATCTCGTCCGCGCTGATGTGGACGTGTTGATTCCGTTCGATGTCATTCCCTGCCATCCAGCGGGTGGTTTTCTCGCATTTATTGAAGCGACACTCAACGCCGGTCATACACTTAAAGCGATTCGGACCATAACCCATCATACAGATCGCAACTCGACTTCAGGGTGATATCATTCCGCAATGGCAAGACCCCATCCAAAACCCATCGATCCATCGGAACTCGCGGACCTCGCCATCGCCACGATGGCATCCGCGAAGTTTCCGATGCTCGCGACCAGCGATGGTGATCAACCGCGATTGCGGCCGGTGTCGCCAGTTAGAACGGAAGGCTTCACCGTTTACATCGCGAATCTCCGCACCTACGGAAAGACCCGCGAGATCGCGGCGAACTCAAACGTCGAGCTCTGCTACCTTGACGAACATCACGACCAAGTCCGCATCACCGGCAGCGCTGAAATCGTCACCGACCGCCCAATGCTCGAATCCATTTGGGAAGGAAATCCCCTGCTCCGCTCCTACCTTGGCTCGATCGACAATCCCGAGCTCATCATCTACCGCGTGATCCCCAAGCGGGTCCGCTTCATGAGAGAGTGGGCGCTCGAATATCTCGAAGTTCCTTTCGGTTGAGCCCTCCCTTGGATCCATGAGACTCGACCGCTTCCTGATCCGTAGAGGAATTCATTCCGGCAAGGAAATCGCAGCACTGCTGGCGGATGGTCGAGTGTCTGTGAACCAGGAAGTCGAAATCAGCGGAGTCAGAAAAATCGACCGTTTCAGCCGGATCGAATTAAACGGCGAGATCTTGCAGGAACATGAAGCCGTCTATCTGATGTTAAACAAGCCGGCCGGCTATCTCAGTGCGACGACCGATCCACAGCATCCGACGGTCATCGGGCTCATCGATCACCCGTTGCGGGACGAATTGCATCTTGCGGGTCGCCTTGACCGCGCCAGCACCGGATTGCTTTTACTCACTAACGACGGCCGCTGGTCGAAGCGCGTGACCGAGCCGCTGGAGGAGATTTCGAAAGTCTATCGGGTGACAACGCGCGAAGTGATTTCCGCAGACACGGCAGACGTTTTCGTCGCAGGGGTTTATTTCGCTTACGAGAATCTGACGACACGCCCCGCGGTTTTGGAAATCCTCAGTGACCGCGAAGCCATCCTAACAATCCACGAGGGGCGCTACCACCAGGTGAAGCGGATGTTCCATGCGGTGGGAAATCAGGTGCTGAGCCTGCATCGTGAAAGGATCGGCCCGCTGACGCTGGATGAAAGCCTGCCAGTGGGTAAATACCGCAAGTTGAGCGAGCTGGAGGTCGCGTTTTTCCAGAATAACGTGTCCCGGCTGTCTCAGCCGGGTTGATTGCCGGTCTCCACGCTCCCGGCTGAGACAGCGAGAACACATGATCCATGCCCCCATATTGCCTTTGCGCCCGGTATAGCGCCTGCTTTAGTGGGGTCGTGGAATCTGAAATCGCAGGCTGGTTGAGTGTGGTGTTCCGTTTTGTGCACGTGCTGGCGGCGATCATGTGGATCGGCAATTCGCTGCTTTTCACCTGGATGGAGTTGAACCTGATCGCGCCAAAAGCGGATGACGAAAGGAAGGATCTGCTCGGTCACCTCGACATGCTGCATGGCGGCGGCGTTTTCCATTTGCAGAAAAAGCTGATCAATCCGGCGGCGATTCCCGTGCCGCTGCATTGGTTCATGTGGCAGTCCTACACGACATGGATCAGCGGCATACTCTTACTGATTTCCGTTTTCTACATCCATGGGGGATCAAGCCTTCTGAACCCAGACCACCTGAATCTCCAGGGTTGGCAGGCCATTGCGCTGAGTGTGGCAGGCATCGTCGGTTGGTGGTTGATCTACGACACGATCTGGCGGACGAAACTGAAGGAGTTTCCAAAGATCGCAATTCCACTGACCATCGTTCTGCTGATTGCTGCGGCGTTTTTCTACAACCGCTATTTCAACGGGCGCGCGGTCTTCCTGCAGATCGGTGCGATGCTGGGCTCGTCGATGTCGTCGAACGTGTTTTTCCACATCATTCAGAACCAGAAGAAATTCATGCGCTCGCTGTTAGCCGGGCTACCGCACGATGTGAAATACGGCAAGCAGGCGAAACTGCGTTCGATGCACAACCATTACATGACCTTTCCCGTATTGTTCATGATGTTGAGCGCCCATTTCCCGCAACTCACCAGTGCGGAGCAAAAGGTTCCGATCCTCGCGGTCATCATCCTCGCGCTGATGCTGGTGAAGCATCTGATGAATTCGCGTTACTATTTCCGCCATTGGCTAGCCTCCATTTTCGGCACCTTCGTTCTTGCCTGCGTGTTGATCGGCGCATTGCTGGCGGCACCGGCGGAAAGTAATTCAAGCCTGCCACCTGCGGCAGCCGAGGGCGCGAAGTTGTTTCTCAGCCAAGGATGCGCGGCCTGCCACCAAGCGGGCGCTTCGCAGCTTGGGCCGAATCTTCAGGGCATCTTCGGATCGACTCAGATTCTAGCAGACGACACGAAGGTCACCGCAGACGACGCCTATCTGCGGGAATCCATCCGCCAGCCGCAATTGAAGGTCGTTAAAGGATTTGCACCCGCGATGCCGTCATTCGCCCATCTCACCGATGCTCAGACCGACCAGCTCGTGGCCTATCTGAAATCCCTTTGAGTCACTTCGGCAGGCCTCTGGAAATGGTTTCCCAGTGTTGCTTAAACTCCGGGCTGCTTTGGGAGAGAACCGACGCGGCGGTTAGAGCGCGGTCCCGGTTACCCGCAAGCCAGTCAAAAGAAATGGCGGATTCGTGGCGGCGCACCCGTTCGGATTCGCTTTTCGGATTCGCCACAAAAGTGCGGTGCAGGCCGATGAGGGCGTCGGCGGAAAAATCTCCCCATTCTGCGGGTAGGCTTTTTCCATCCGCACTGGAGAGAAGGATGGCCCCTTCGGGACTGAGGGATATCGCATGAGTGACCTCACCAGATTTGAGGAGAAAATCACCCGACATCGGCTGCTTTCTGAGGTCGTCCTCAAGATCGGATAGGAAAACCTTCGACGCCTCCGCCACCTTGAGCAGCGATTCGCGGGTCGCTCCGACCGGATCGGCTGGAAGAGCCTTGATGAGTGCGACGGCGTCCGCAAACCGACACCCGGCGGCGAGTTCTGCGAGTTTCGCCATGAGATCCGCAATCGGCGGCATGGGATTTACCGCCGTTGCTGAACGATCCTTGGGGGCCGATAGAACCTTGGCGTGTTTCGCGAGGTCCAACTGCCAGGCACGCACGTTGAATTTGGCCCGCCCTTGGGTTTTCAAGGAACTAACGATTTTTTCTAACTCCTCAACAGCAGTCTCACAGCCGGCGGCACTTTCCGGAAACTCGTCAAAAACCGCGCCGGAGAGTAACAGACCATCGGCAAGATAGTCGCCTGCTAGATTTTGATAGATTCCAAGCCACGAATCGTCCGCCGAGATTTTAGCCGACGCCACTGCGGTAAAGCAGCGCATCGCCTCGGACTTCATTCCCTGCTCCCAGTTCTTCAGTCCCGCGAGCATCCACGCGATGACATGGGAGGCGTCCTCTCCCTTCATTTCCGGATCCTTGGCAACGATGGGCGGAAGCCCACGGACCCTATCTAACACATGCAGTAGCACATCATCCAGCCGCGCGGAGCCTTCAGGAACCGAACGGATATGCTCGACGGTCTCCTTCGCCCGGCTACTCGCTTCGGAAGGATCCCCCTTCAAGAAATTCGCCAGCACCGCCTCGACCCCTGCCCAGCTCCTCGTTGGTTCCTGCACGGACGGGTTGTCCCGCAGTTTCACGAACTCGTCCGACGCTTTCGTGAAATCGCGGGCTTCCACCGCCGCCCTCGCATCCCGATAGTTCTTCGCAATCACGGTGGCGGAAAGGTTGTTAGCCTCGGTCTCCTGTTTCCCCAGATCAGGAGCATGCACGTTCGACGAATCGCCGGCCGTTTTCGGCTCTTTGCCCGTCACCCACCAGATTCCGACCGCGGCAGCTCCTAAC
>JBBQDJ010000371.1:0-4396 GCA_038319595.1 Verrucomicrobiales bacterium | reverse complement strand
GGGCCCTTCACGCGGACATCGACTTCCTTGAGACCGTGTCCCATGGCTTGGCGGCAGGCGTCTTGTGATACCACTTGAGCGGCGTAGGCCGTGTTCTTGCGTGAACCCTTGAATCCCATCTTGCCGGCGCTGGACCAGCCGATGGCATTGCCACTTGGATCGGTCACGCTGACGAGGGTGTTGTTGAAAGTGGCAGTCACGTGGACGATGCCGCGGGTGATATTCTTCGAGCCTTTGGCTTTGTGAATCTTGATTTCTTCCTCGCCGCCGCCGATTTCGGCGAAGATGTCGCGTTTCGCTTCCTTTTTCGGCGCGCCTTCGATGGCGGCGGCCTCGGGAGCGGCTGCTTGCGCAGCGGCAGGAGTGGTGGCGGGTGCTGGAGCTTCTTTCAGCTCAACCGCCGGAGTTTCGGCGGAATTTGGTGTGGTTTCTTCAGACATGATTCAAAAAATTACTTCTTAACGCCCACGGTCTTCTTCTTGCCCTTGCGAGTGCGGGCATTGGTGCGGGTGCGTTGGCCACGGACCGGCAAACCGCGCTTGTGGCGGATGCCACGGTAGCAGTTGATGGAGGTGAGGCGCTTGAGCTGCGATTGGCGTTCACGGCGGAGGTCACCCTCGACAATGATGTTTTCAGCCTGGATCACCTGGGAGATGCGAACGAGTTGGTCCTCGCTGAGCTGGCCGGTGCGGATGTTTGGGTCGATCCCTGCGTGCTCGAGGATCTTCGCCGCCGTTGGGCGACCGATGCCAAACATGTAGGGCAGAGAAGCTTCGATGCGCTTCTCATTGGGAATTTCAATGCCTAGGATACGTGCCATAATGTGCGTGATTTCGCGTGACCACAAAGGATAGCCGGACTTCTCCGACGACTCCGCGGGGCGGGTGATTTAGCAGACAACCCGGGGCTGGCAAGCGGTAAATGGAAATTTTCTCAGAACTTCGAGGGATTTCGCGCACCGACTCCTTCAAAATTTCAAAAATCCCAATTTGCTGAGATTCGCATTCATTGTCGGACTTCCCTTCTGGACAAAGCAGCGTCTGATTCTAGCGTGGCTCGCACTTACAGATCACCTATGGATTCCATTCACGACCCCGGCCAACAACTCCCGCCCGATGACGTCGCCGCCATCGACGAACTCGGAAAAACCTACCAGGCCTTCCGCGCGGAACTCGCCAAGGCGATTGTCGGCCAGGAGGAGGTCATCGAGCAACTGGCGATCTGTCTTTTTGCCCGCGGCCATGCCCTACTGATGGGGGTTCCCGGCTTGGCGAAAACCCTGCTGGTTTCCTCGGTGGCACAAACCTTCGACCTGTCCTTCAATCGCATCCAGTTCACTCCGGACCTGATGCCGGCGGACATCACCGGCACGGACATCATCCAAGAATCCGGCGTCGGCGGAAAACGGGAATTTGAATTCATCAAAGGTCCGGTCTTCGCAAACATCGTTCTTGCCGACGAAATCAACCGGGCTCCGGCGAAAACCCAATCCGCGATGCTCGAAGCCATGCAGGAAAACAAGGTCACCGTCCTCGGCACCACCTACACGCTGCAGCCACCGTTTTTCGTGCTCGCGACGCAGAACCCGATCGAACAGGAAGGCACCTACCCGCTGCCGGAAGCCCAGCTCGACCGGTTCATGTTCCTCATTGAAGTCGGTTATCCGTCAGCAATTGAGGAAAAGGAAATTGCCCGCGCGACCACTGGCACCGCCCGCCAGATTCTCAATCACCTGCTCGACGGCGAGAAAGTCATCGCTTTCCAACAGCTCGTCCGCCGCGTGCCGGTTCCCGAGCACCTCTATGATTACGCGGTGAAAATCGTCCGCATGACCCGCCCCGGCGAACCCGAATCCCCGCAATGGATCAAAGACACCGTCGGCTGGGGAGCCGGGCCGCGCGCCGTGCAATATCTGATCTTGGGAGCGAAATCCCGCGCCGCGCTGCGAGGTGCCTACATGGCGTCACTCGAAGACTTGGAAGCCATTGCCTCTTCGGTGCTCACCCACCGCGTGATCACCAATTTCTCGGCCGAGTCGCAGGGGATGACTTCCAAGAAAATCGTCGAGCGCTTGATTAAGGAGATGCGGGAAAATTGATGCACTCCTTCATCGACAACGTTTTGCTCTCGCGCCTCGGCTCTCTTCCCATCGAGTCGCGCACACCGATGATGGGAAATGTCGCGGGCAAACACCGGTCGCCTCATCGCGGGTCCTCCGTGGAGTTCGCCGAATACCGGAAATATGTTCCTGGCGACGACACCCGCCGGTTAGACTGGAAGGCCTTCGCCCGATCGGACCGTTTTTACATCAAAGAGTTCGAGGCAGATACCAACCTGCGCGCCTATTTCGTCGTCGATGCGTCTGGGTCGATGAACTTCGCGGGTAACGGCGAGTCGAAAATCCAAGTCGCGCGCCGCATCGCCGCATCGCTCGCCTATTTGTTAGTCAATCAGGGCGACGCCGCTGGCCTTTCGATCTGCACCGACAAGCTTCACCTCGAAGTCCCACCCAGCCGCCGCGCCGCACACTTGGAGCGGTTCTTCACCACCCTCGGCTCCATCCAGCCGACCGGCGAAACCGGCTTGCTGGCAGCGCTTCACACCATTGCGGAAAAAATCAGCCAGCGTGCCTTCGTCGTTATTCTATCAGATCTTTTCACCGACACCGCCGCTCTCGGCGACGCCCTCCAGCACCTCCGCTACCGCAAGCACGACATCTCGATCTTCCACCTGATGGACCCGCTGGAAATCGGCTTCGAGTTCGACCGCCCGCATCGCTTTGTCGACCTTGAAGACGGCACCGCTCTCGTCGCCGAGCCCAACCTCATCGCCGACGAATACAAGGCCGCCCTCCGCGATTTCCTCACCGCCGTCCGTGCGAAGTGCCACGATGCTGCCGCCGACTATCAGCTCGTCACCACGGACACCCCGCTCGAACCGCTGCTCCGCGAATTCCTAACTGCACGACTGCCGAAATCCAAGCACTGACACGTTTCCCACAATACGACCTATAGGCCCCCTAGGACCTATCGATTCCATTACATGCTCTTTTTAAATCCACTCCTCCTCTGGTTCCTGGCCGCTGCAAGCGTCCCGGTGATCATCCATTTGCTCAACCGCCGCCGCCACAAGACCATCCAGTGGGCGGCGATGCAGTTCCTGCTCAAGGCCACCCGTGAATCCCGCGGTAAGAAAAAGCTCCGCCACATCCTCATCCTCACCTGCCGCGCCCTTGCCATCGCCGCGCTCGCCTTTGCCGCCGCGCGGCCCATCGTCTCCGGTCTCATCGGCTGGGGCGGCGGCTCCATCGACACCGTGGTGCTGTTATTGGATCGATCCGCCTCCATGGAAACCAAGCCCGGCGATGGCCTGGATCCGCGCCGCCAGATCGTCATTGGAAAAGTCAGGGATGCCATGGCAAGCCTTGGAGGAGCCCGCCTCGTGCTCATCGACAGCGCCAGCGGAAAACCTCAGGAAATCCCCTCGCCCGATATTCTAACCGAACTTTCCGCCACCGCTCCCACCGACACCGCTGCGGATTTCCCCACCCTTCTCAACCGTGCCGCCGAGTTTCTCGAAGACACCCCGGGCCGCTCGGAAATTTGGCTCGCCTCCGACCTTCAGTCGTCTAACTGGCGCCCCGATGACGAACGCTGGACCACCGCCCGCGCCAGTCTCGCTATGTTGCCGCAGAAGCCCGCGATCCGCGTGCTTTCGCTCACCGGCAGCTCGGCACCCAACAATGCCATTCGTCTGTTAGGTTCGCGGCGGACCGGTGACGAAGTCCTGCTCGACCTCGAAATCCTGCGTGCCGAGGATTCCCGCGGTTCCGCCTCCATTCCCCTGACCACCAATCTCAACGGCAGCCGCACCACCGAGAGTCTAACCGTGCCCGGCCAGTCACTCCGCATCCAGAAGCGCGTCGCACTTCCCGGCGGCAGCGAAACTGGCTCCGGCTGGTTGTCCATCCCCGCGGACGGCAACTCCCGCGACAATTCCGCCTTCTTCGCCTACGGCCCGGCGCGTCCCGTGAAATCCGTCGTCGTCGCCCCGGCCGGTGAAGCGGCCGACTACCTCGCCCTCGCCGCCGCGCCACCGGGCCTTGCAAATCTAACCGTCGAACAGGTCATCCCAGCGAATGTCGCATCCATCAACACCGGCGACGTCTCCACCATCCTGTGGGCCGCTCCACTTCCAACCGGGCCCGCCTATGAGTTGATGTCGCGCTTTCTAACTGCCGGTGGTCATGTCATCTTCTTCCCGCCGGGAATCCCATCCGAGGCCACCTTCGTCGACCTGAAATGGTCGAACGCCACCGAGGCCCCGCCCGGGAAATTTTTCATTCTCAAGGATTGGAACCACAACGACGGCCCTTTGCGCGACAGCATCGACGGCA
>JBBQDJ010000370.1:0-4398 GCA_038319595.1 Verrucomicrobiales bacterium | reverse complement strand
CTCCCGGCGCTCCAAGGCGTGATGATGGAGCTCGATGATTGTGCGTTCCCGCTGCTCAATGAAGTCGTCGGCACTGCCGATCTCGACGTCGGCTTCAAGGATGCCAACTGGTGCCTCCTCGTCGGTTCCGTGCCGCGCAAGGCTGGGATGGAACGCGCCGATTTGCTCGGCATCAACGGCAAGATCTTCACCGGCCAAGGCCAGGCCATCGCCAAGAACGCCGCCAAAGACGTCCGCGTGCTCGTCGTCGGAAATCCTTGCAACACCAACGCGCTGATCGCGATGAACAATGCCGCCGGCATTCCTGCCGATCGCTTTTTCGCCATGACCCGGCTCGATGAAAATCGTGCGAAAAGCCAGCTCGCCCGCAAGGCCGGCGTCCATCAATCCAAGGTCACCAACCTCTGCATCTGGGGCAATCACTCCGCCACCCAGTATCCCGATTTCACCAATGCGAAAATCGACGGCAAGCCCGTCACCGAAGTCATCAGCGACCACGAGTGGCTCAAGGGCGAGTTCATCGCCACCGTCCAACAGCGCGGTGCCGCCGTGATCAAAGCCCGCGGTCTTTCTTCCGCCGCCTCCGCCGCGAATGCCGCGCTCGACACGGTGAAAAGCCTCATCACACCGACTCCAGCGGGCGATTGGCATTCCGTCGCCGTCTGCTCCGACGGATCCTATGGCATTGAAAAAGGCATCATGGCGTCGATGCCCATCCGCACCCTCGAAGGCGGTAAATGGGAAGTCGTCCAAGGCGTCCCTGTCGATGCGTTTAGCCAGGGCAAGATCGACCTCACCATCGGCGAACTCCTCGAAGAGCGCGACGCGGTGAAGGATTTGATTCCTGCTTGATTGCCAGCAGCGACGTCGCTTTTTCATCAGATCCCGCGTGAAGGTTCAACCCGTCACGCGGGATTTTTTTTGCTCTTTTCCAACCTCTCTCCCCTTTGGCTTGTCGATGTTTCCAAAGCTGGTGACAGAGCAGATGGAAGGCTGCTAGGCCCGCCTCAGGTAGTCCGGCACTTGATCGCGTTGCGAGGCGGGCGGCAGCGTGGCGCTGGCGAAGGAGATGACCGCACCGACCCCGGCGGCATGCGCCCCCCCGAGGCGGGGTTCCACCTCAAACTCAGGGAACCGGTAGCGGGCCCTCAGCCGCAGCCAATGGTTGAATCCAAAGGCCGTTAGAAAAACTCCCAACAGAAGCGCCACCGGCATGGCCGACTGCACGGCGAGATTCCGCAGCCACAGTATCTTGACCGACTTGCGATCCACCGCGACGGCGGGAGCCGGTGCGGTGGTCATGATCTGCGAGTCATCCGCCGTGGCTGATTCACCGGCCAGCTTGCGTTCCATCCAGTAGATGCGGATCGACATCTGGACCAGGAACCTCTCGAACTGTTCCGAAGCATTGGTCTTCTCAAATGCCTGCATTACCGAGCTTTCCAGCGCACGGCGCTGTTCCGGCGGAGAAATCGATCCAGTCATGGAGGGACTCAAATAGACCACCGACCGTTGCGGTGCGCCCAGATAGTAGTAAACAATCGCCGCTGGACGGCCGTCGGAGAAACACCGCTCGATCATTTCCTCTTCCCGGACTTCGCTCGGGATTTCCTGATCTCCGCCGATGAGGTAAACAAAGAGGTCGATCGAGGAGTCGCTGGCGTGATAGTTCAGGAAACCGAGGCGGTCCCGGTAATCGGAAGGGCTGAGCAGCCGCTGTGGATCGACGAGAAACGCCTTGGGTCGCTCCGCGAAATAGACCGGGAGGTATTTCTCGGCGACCTCGTTCACCTGCAGGAGGTCATCGATGATTTCTTCGGGATTCGGCAGTTCGACTTTGAGCGGTTCCGTCTTCTCGGGTTGCGGTTCGTCCGGCACCGGATCCTCGGTGAGTAGAATGGCTCCCGGAATCCAGCCGGACGCTTCCAATTCCGCCCGTTCGTTGGGTTTCCATACGGGCAACGACGGTTCTTCAAAAGCATTCGCGACTGCGGCCGCAATGAGGATCGAGCCGATGGCCGAAAAAACCCATCTCACTGGCTGACCTCCGTTTCCTTTCCCGCCTCGATGGCAGCGGGACGATGGCCCGAGCGGATGCGCCGGACCAAGTCACCCATTTGCGCGGGGGGGACGACCTTGCGCTCGAAATGCTCGGGATCGCGGCGCGCTTGGCGGCTGCGTTTTCCCAGGATCCCATCGAGATGGCGCAGCACTCTGAGAATTCCGTCCGCATAGCGTTCCTCCAGCCAATAGGCATGGGCTCGGGTCAGACATTCAAAGGTGTCGGATTCATCGAGGAATGGATCGAGCAGGTAGCCGAAAACCATGCCGGCCGCCTTCGATTCCGGATCAAGCGTCAGGAGAATCCCCGCCTCGTTTGGTTTTTCGACTGGCACGTCTTCGAAGGCCGAGCGGTTGAGCAGCCAAAAGCCGAACTGACGGATATTGGAAACTTCACCGAGCGACCCGGTGTAGATGGCCACGAAAATCTGCGGGAAACGCCGTGAAAGTTGCTCCATCGCCGCTTCCACCCGTTGGCGGTCGCCGCGCCGCAGGATCCCCGCACAGTCGGTCAGGGAGCGGATCCGGACATCACTTGCACCAAAGCACGCATCCGCATCGGCAAGCGTGAACCCGCAATGCGGGCAGGATGCCGCGCCACGGTGGATTCGCTGGACACATCGGGGGCACTTCATGATTCCAAGACGAATTTTTCTACGGAAAGCGCCGTAGTTCGTCAAAGCGAATCATCAGGATTGGCGGAATAAAATTTCGCCGAACTCCGGCACCGGGGGAATCAAATCCCATGATCACGGGATCAGGAGGCCATCAAAAAACAGCAGCCGAAACAAATCTGTCGGTGCGATGAACTAATTTCTTGGCAGTGAACGCCGCAAGAATAGGCTTGAGGGACCACTTTCCGTTTGCCGACATTTCCCCCCCTTTTTTAATGTCCAAAAGCATCAAAAGAGAAGGCATCTTTACAACCCACCAGCCCGCCATGAAAACAGCAGTTCATCTCACACTATGGCTCATCTGCGGAAGTTTGAAGGTTACTGCCGGGTTGCCGCTCACGGAAAGCAGGTTTACCGAGATCATCCAGGAAGCCAATGTGATTGCAGCATCAAGCAAATCTGTCACACCCGCACAGCCGAACGGACTCTTCAAATCGCCCGACCTGGTAAGAACAGGCCAGATTTCGCGCGTCGAATTGACGGCGAGTGATCAGACGATCACGAGAGTGGGAGCGAACACCACTTTCACCTTCGCCCCCACCGGAAGAGAGATTCAGTTGAAGCAAGGCAGTGTCCTGTTCCACTCGCCAGCAGGAGCAGGTGGTGGAGCCATCAAAAACCGGGGTAGCTCGGCCGCAGTGTTAGGGACCACGTTGATCGGTGCAGTTCTACCCGATGGCCGCTTTAAGGTTCTGGACCTCGAAGGCAGGGTGAAAGTAACATTAATCAATGGTGATACGATCACGCTGAAGCCCGGTCAGATGATCATCATATCGGCAGATGGAAATAAAATGAGCGATGTCATGAATTTCAGTTTAGCGGATCTAGTACCTCGCTTGCAGCTCGTCGCAGGGTTCTCTAAGACCTTATCATCCTGGTCCTTGATCGAAGCGGCGATTCAAGCACAGAATGCGCAGATTGCTTCAGGGGCAATCACTCAACTATTTTCGATTCTAGAGGTCGGCTTCGGACTGGATATCAGGTATTGGGGACCCAATGATAAGCCGTACAACTGGTTCACTGACCTCGGAGCTGAAAATCCTCTGGACTTCCCCGGCGAAGGCCCCTTCGGTCCTACTCCCGGCGGGCCTGGTGGTTATCTGCTGCTTCCTCCGGGGCCTCCTGCCAATCCTTGGACGAGTGTTGTGATTATCAATCCGCCTTCCGTCACCGATGTCAATCCACCCGCTGCGTTCAGATCGGTGAAATCACCCTGAAAGTGAGGCACTAGGATTTCAGAATGGTTTCTGATTTCCTTTCCTAAAACACGATGCCGAGCCGTACGTTCGATAAGCGAGCTCAAGAAATTCACCCGCAAACAGGCTGCCGCCTGGTGTGCGATCCGTTCTGCAAAACGCGCCAGCATGGAGCTTTCCAAGTTGAAGGCCATCTCATGAGCAAGCCGGTAAGAATGAGCAATCCGATGCCCCAGCGCTCCCGCAATGCCATACCTCCGTGCCGCAGAATCTGCCCGATTCCCGATCATCGAACAGGCGGAGACGGGTGGGTCTCCTGGGGCATTGGCTTTACAATGAGCGGGCTATTTCGCATCCATTTTCCAAATGCCCGCCCAAGCGGCAGGTGGATGCGCGATTAGCTCTCCGCAGCGTGCCGAAAGTGCTTTGCTGGGCCCATCGGAAAATTCGCTTATCAACGCTACAAA
>JBBQDJ010000369.1:0-4448 GCA_038319595.1 Verrucomicrobiales bacterium | reverse complement strand
GACGCGGCGTCCAAGCGTGCGTGCGACGCGGTCGATCTCCTCGCAGCGGGCGAGCGTCTCGGCCGCTGGCATTTCCAATAACAGATCGTAGCCGAGTTCCAGTGCCTGGATGGCGTGGCCGAAATGATGGGCATCCTGGGTCGCAATGATCAGCACGTCCGCCAGTTTTCCAGCAGCGAACAAGGAGTCGGCTGAATCAAACTCTCGGATTTGTCCGGCGGTGCCCAACGAGGAAACGGCCGCGCGACGGCTCGCCACATGATCGGCGGCAGCGGTCAGGCGATAGCGGTCAGGAAATGTGGCGATCAACCTCGAATACGTGCGACCTCTGGACCCACAACCCAAAACCGCTATCGATAGAACCTCGGACATGCCGATTGGCTAAAAGAATCTTCGCCGCGTGTCCATCCCCATGTCCCGGCACGCGCCCTAACCGATTCGGAACTGCGTGGGCGTCACGCTGGTCACCGCACGGAAGGCGCGGGCGAATGCGCTGTGATCGTAGAAACCACATTCGAGGGCGATCTCAGCCACATTGCGGTCGGTTTCTCGAAGCAGGCGGGATGCTGCGGCGATCCGCGTTTTCGTGATGAGTTGCAGGGGCGAAATGCCATAAATCCGCTTGGTGAGCCGGGCAAACCGCGCGGCAGGCAAACCCGCAATGGCGGCCAGCTCTGCCGGTGTGAGCGGATCCGCATAACCTGTCTCCAATCGCCGCAAGGCCGCCGCAACTCCCTCCGGGATTTCCTTGGTAGGAATCGGTAGTCGGACGTCCTTCGAAATGCCGATGATGCCGCTCACCTTACCTGCCGGATCGTGCAGCGGGAGCTTTGTGGTCAGGCACCAGACCGGCTTCTGGGGCAGATACCATTGGAGTTCGAGCCGCTCGATGATGGGACGGCCGGTGCAAATGACAAACGCGTCCTGCTCCGCCGGAATCCGCCCGAAATCGCCCGGACAAACATCGCAGGGCCGTCGCCCGAGCAACTGGGATTTACTTCGCAGGCCGTGGCGCTCGACGAGTGATTCATTCACTGCGAGATAACGCCCGGCGGTGTCCTTGATGAAAAACGCCGTATCCGCCATGTGATCGAAAAGCTGTTCGAGCAACCGCATGCCCACCCCGCCTTGCGCGTGGGAAGCGGTCTCAAGAAGCGCGGCGGCTGTGCTGATTTTCATAGCGTCATGCATTTCCGCGCCAAGACGGAATCGCCTCGGAGGAATACCTTCGGGCGTCGGAAACTTCAATCCGGTATCTTGTCCCCTGATGCAATCCGTCCCTGTCACCCTCGCCATCGCTGGCCTGGCGCTCGCCGCCACACGCGTGGATGCGTCTGCAGCGGTGTCACCTTCGCTCGCCATCACCGGCAGCGACCGGGTCATCGACGGAGACCTCGGCCCGTTTCAACCGACGTGGAATGTGCGGAATCCAGAGTCCGACCAGATGTTGCCCACCTTGACCTCCTTCGGTGAAGCATTCGGCCATGCATTGGTGAGGACGATGAATTGTTGTGGAGAACTGGTCAGCGAGACCCCCCAGAACCTCGGATCCGGTCCATGCTCCTTCGAGGTTCCTCCATCCGGTCTGCTGGAAGTCATCCTAGCACCTAAAGACTAACCTGCGATTCCTTTATGAAAAAGCACACGTCCAACATCATCTGCGCCGCACTGGCCTGCACGGCACTGACTGCCCATGCCGAAACTTACATTCATGATCCACGCATCGATGAGCAGACACACGACAAAAATGGACCCTTCAACTATTTCCTAACACCCAGCGATGCGCTCGGATTTTCAGACAGTCCCAAGGCATTTCAACTCACCGGAGACGGCGCGATCAGCAGCTACTGGAGCGAAATGACCTTGTGGGCCGGCACTCCACTGAAGCGCCTGAACAGTCGCGTCCGAACTCTCGATGACGGCTGTCTGCCCATCATCAATTTCGGATCACTGGTGGATGGCATCGAATACCGAGTGAAGACTTTCGCCGCTCCGGCGGAAATGGAATCTCAAGGAAACTTGTTAGCATTTTGCCGCATCACTGCGAGCAATCCCGGAAAGAAGTCCCAGCGCGTCGCACTCGGCGCGCGGATCTTTGATCGCGAAGGGGCTTGGCGGCATCCGCTTTTCGACAAGGTGAAGCCGATGTGGTGGTATGACCGCTTCATCGACCAATCCAAGTGGCAGCCATGGAAATTATGGGAAGCCACCGAAGTGCGCGAGGATCACGCGGTCTTCAGGAAAGACACCAATCACCTCACCCTCACCTACAAGGCTGATGCCTCCGCGTGGAAGATCCTAACAGTTTCTGAAAACGTTGATCCGTTTGAATTCATCATCACGCTGGAAGCTGGGCAATCTGCGTCAGTCGATTTCGTGATGCCTTTCACTCCCGTTTCAGGCGATCGCACTGCGGAAATCAAAAAAGTCACCTCCGCGAAATTTGATGACTATCTGAAACGCACCACGGACGACTGGCACAAGAGATTGGACTCCGAGACCTCCTTGGAGGTTCCCGAGAAAAAGGTCATGGACATGCACAAGTCGTCGTTGATGTATGATCTGATGGCCCGCGATCTAGCAGAAGATGGCAAGACCCACATCCAGACCGTCAGCGATGTGCAATACAATGAGTTCTTCTCTCGCGATGCCGCTTTCATCATTCATACTTACGACATGCTAGGATTCCCTCAGGTGGCCGAGGAATGCATCGAGCACGTCTTGCTAAAGGACGAGAATGGTAAACTCAATGGGCTGCGCACCACTCATCCAGACGCTTGGGGACAAGCGCTGTGGACACTGGCCGCCCATTACCGAATGACTGGCAATAAGTCATTCCTCGAGCGGGTCTATCCACTGGTGGCGCCGCACATCACCAAGTTAGAGGAAGAAACCGCTAAAGATCCGTGGGGTCTTTGGCCTGCCTCCGGGCCATACGATAACGAGCGGATCGACGGCCACTACACCGGTCACAGTTTCTGGATTCTAAGAGGTCTCAAAGATGCGGTCGAGATGGCGAAAGTCATCGGGAACAAGGAGGACGTGCTTCGTTTTGAAAAGGTCCATCAAACCTATGAGACTAAGTTTCTCGCAAAACTCAAAGAGATCACCGATAAGACCGATGGTTACATTCCGCCCGGACTGGATGATCCTTTCGCGGGCATGGACTGGGAGAATGCCTCCGGCGGAGTCTATCCCTTTGGGGTGATTTCCGCTGACAATCCAATGGTCGCGAACACTGTCAAAACGGTTCGTGATTTCGCCTATCAAGAGGGCATCATGACCTACGAGCACAATGCTTATAAGGTCAAGAAGTCAAAGGAGGGTAAGGGCGTGGACTGGTCGCAACCCGAACACACCGTCATCCATCACTATGAAACATTCCAAGTGCTCCAAACTCTGCTTGCACTGGGCATGGACCGCGAGGTGATCACGGATTTTTACTCTTTCCTCGTTCACACCGGCAGCACTAACACCGGTTTCGAATACGACATCTGGGCATGGCGCGACCGGAATTTCCATAATAACTACCCGCCGCACGGCTGGTGCGCTGCACGATTCAACGAATGCTTCAGAAACATGTTAGTGCGTGAAGATACTCACGAACCCGTTCTTCATCTTGCTTCCGCCTTGTCACCGGTCTGGTTAGAAGCAGGACGCACCGTGCGGGTTAAAAAAGCTCCCACTGATTTCGGCCCCGTGTCCTACACCATCGATGCCACCGCAGACGGCGCGAAGGTCAGCCTCGAAGCTCAGTGGCGCAATGCCCCGGAAGCACTTGAATTTCACATCCCTTGGTTCCTCGATCTGAAATCCGCGATGGTCGATGGCAAGGCAATCACCGCGAAAGACCGGGTGCTTGTATTACCCGCCGACGCCCGTCAACTGGACCTCAAGTGGACGCACAATTCAAAACCCGAACTGAGCTATCAGAAAGGCGTCGAAAACTATGTGGATCGTTACTGGAAAATCCAGATTGGCGAAACCATTCCAGGCTTCGACAGCCGTTGGATTTTCCCTGAATCATCAACCACCAAAAAATAATAACCCCATCCACTCTGCACTATGAAAATCACTCGCATCCTCGCCTACCGTGTCGAACTCCCGCTGCATGAAACCACCTACAAGTGGTCTGGCGGAAAATCTGTGACCGTTTTCGACAGCACCATCGTAGCCGTAGAAACGGATGAGGGCATCGTCGGCTACGGCGAAGTTTGTCCGCTCGGTCCATTCTATCTGCCAGCCTATGCCGCCGGCGTGCGCGCTGGAATCAAGGAACTCGGCCCCCACCTGATCGGTCAGGACCCCCGCCAGTTAGGTAAACTCAACCACCTGATGGACGCCGCGCTCAAGGGGCATCCCTACGTGAAGAGCGGCCTCGACATCGCCTGTTGGGACATCCTCGGCCAAGCCACTGGACAACCGGTCTGCGTGCTGATGGGCGGACG
>JBBQDJ010000368.1:0-4496 GCA_038319595.1 Verrucomicrobiales bacterium | reverse complement strand
GCCATCAGCGCGTCGATCACTCAATACCTGATGTCACTGCAGGGACCGGTCGCCCATCCGGAAAAGGCTCCAGCTCCGGACGTCGATGCCGGCCGTGAACTCTATCACGGCTCCGGCTGCATCGCCTGCCATTCCCCGCGTGACGCTGCGGGGAAGGAAATTTCCAGCGCGGGTGATGTTTCGCTGGCTCACCTTCCCGGAAAATACCGTGACCACGCGCTGGTCGAATTTCTGTTGGATCCGTTAAAGGCCCGCCCGTCCGGGCGCATGCCGGATATGAATTTGAGCACGGAAGAGGCAAGCTCTCTCACGGGATATCTGCTGGCCGGAGCGCCTGTAGCGGCTACCTCGAATCAACGCCCGACCGCCGAAGGGGTGGCCGCCGGCAAAGTGGCGTTCAAAACCCATAACTGTACCGCCTGTCACGCCCTCGATGATGCCAGTCCGGAGGTTCGATCCGGACCACCCTTGGACAAGCTGGATCCCCTGCGCGGTTGCCTATCTAACCCGCCAAAGAGCGCGCCGAATTTTCATCTCAGCGAGCCCCAGATCAAATCGATCCGTGCCGCGCTCGCTGGACCCGCCGAACCACCCTCTGCCGCCGACCAGATCAAGATGAGGCTGACCCAGCTCAACTGCATCGCCTGCCATGTCCGCGATGACTACGGCGGAGTCGCTGCGGATCGGGATGTGTTTTTCCACTCAACTGAAGCGGCTTTGGGAAATGAAGCCCGCATTCCTCCGCCGCTGACCGTGATCGGTGCGAAGCTGCGTCCCGAGTGGTTGAATCAGGTGCTCTATGACCGCCAACGGATTCGCCCTTACATGGAGACCCGCATGCCGCAATTCGGTGAGGCCGCGCTGAAAGGACTTCCCGCTCTCTTCGCCGAGGTGGATCACCTGGGGCCTATCGCCGCTCCGAAATCGTCCAAGCCAAGTCCGGACGAACCCGCTGACCCGGACGAGCTTTCCACGAAGGACCGTGATCTAATCAACAAAATGAGAAGCGGTGCCCAGCAGTTGTTAGGTGATACTGGCCTGAACTGCATTTCCTGCCACAACTTCAACGGCACCGAATCGCAGGGCATGAAGGGCATGGACCTGATGACCAGTTACCAGCGGCTCCAGCCCGGGTGGTTCGAGCGATACATGAAAAATCCGGCGGCGTTCCGGCCGGGGATCATCATGCCAAACTACTGGCCGGATGGAAAAGCGGTGCAAACCGCGATCTTGGATGGAGATACTGATCTACAAATCCGGGCCCTCTGGGATACCTTCTCGCTGGGACGTTCGGCAAAGGATCCATCCGGACTGCGTTCGCCTGACACCAAGCTGGTCGTGACCGACAAGCCCATCCTGCGTCGTGGCCGCAGCCGCGTCGCCGGATTCCGGGGGATCGCGGTCGGCTTCCCCGGCGGCTTGAACTATGCGTTCAACGCCCAGAACGGCGCGCTCACCGCGCTCTGGCAGGGCGAGTTCGTCAATGTGAACTGGAAATCGCAGGGGGCAGGTGATTTCAACCCGATCGGTAAGGTCGTGGCGCTTCCCCAGGATGTCGCATTTCTCCAACAGAACGACGATAAGGCATCATGGCCCCTCGCGCCCGTGACGAGCAAGGAGCATCCGGTCAACCCGGATCCGCTCTATCCGAAAAATCACGGTTATGCTTTTCTTGGATATGCATTCGATGACGCCGCTGTTCCGACACTTACTTACCGTTGCGGAGACATTACCATTCAGGACAAATCTATGCCGTTGACCACCGCCGGAACGAAAACCCTGCGGCGCACGCTTAGTTTTTCCTCAAAAGCACCCGCGACTCTCCACTTCCGCGCTTTCTCCGGCAAGATCGAATCCGAATCCCCGATGGTCTTCAAGACGCCCGGGTTCCGCATGAGTCTCACCGGAGGACGGCCACTTCTGCGGCCGGCCACCAGCGGGGAAGGGGAGAGCGAACTCGTGATGGAAATCTCCATCCCCAATGGAACCTCAAGCTGCACCGTCGAATATACCTTGCTTCCCTAACATTATGGAAAAAAATCTGAAACCGTGGCTGGCCGTTGTTCTGCTGGCATGTTCCGTCACTTCATTGATTGCCGAGGAGGTGGGCGAGCGCTGGGGCACCGCCGATCGTGAAAGGGACTACTATCGCATCGTCGAGTTGCCCATTCCCAAGGACTTGGTCATCGAAGCGGGAGCATTCACTGCCTTGCCGGACGGTCGCATCGCGGTAGGGACGCGCCGGGGTGAAATCTACTTCGTTTCCGGTGCGGATGGTGAGAGGCCACAGCCGGTCTATCAGTTATTTGCATCGGGACTGGACGAGATCTTCGGCCTCGCGTGGAAAGACGACGCCCTCTACGTCACGCAGAGTTGTGAACTAACGCGGGTGACGGATACCACGGGGGACGGCAAGGCGGATCGCTATGAAGTCGTTTCCGACGCATGGGGCTACGGGACCTATCACGAATATGCTTTCGGTTCAAAGTTCGACCCTCAGGGGAATCTATATGTCGCCCTCGGGTTATCGAATTCCTATGATTCGTTTCAACTGTTGCGAGGCTGGGCTCTCAAGATCACTCCTGAAGGGAAAACCATCCCGCTTGCCAGCGGCCTGCGTAGTCCGGGCGGCATTGGTCCTAACGAACACGGTGCCCTCTTTTATATCGAAAGCCAGGGACCATGGAATTCCTCTTGTAGCCTCAAAGCCATCAAGGAAGGTGGATTCATGGGCCATCCGGCGAGCTTCAATTGGTATGACTTCGCTCCTAGCATGGGCAAGGCACCGCCGATGCCGAAATCAGGTTCCAGGATCATCGTTGAAAAGGAGCGGATCCCGCAGTTGCAGCCCTACGCCGTCATTTTTCCCTACATCCGCATGGGCCGTTCGATCACCGGTTTCACTCTCAATCAGACCAAGGGCAAGTTCGGTCCGTTTGAAAACCAGATGTTTATGGGGGACTACACGCTGTCCCTCGTTATGCGCGCTACGACCGAAGAGGTCAACGGGGTCTGGCAGGGCGCCTGTTATCCTTTTCGGGAAGGTCTTTCCACCGGGATTCTCAACGTGCAGTTCACACCAGAGGGCCATCTGCTTTGCGGTGGGACAAACCGGGGTTGGCCAGTGCGCGGGTTGAAACCGTTTGCGCTGGAACGCCTCGATTGGACCGGTCGCATGCCCTTCGAAATCGAACGCGTCACCATCACACCCAGCGGATTCAAACTGGCTTTCACCAAGCCTGTTGATGCGGCCACCGGCGGTGCACCCGCTTCCTATCAGATCAAGACCTTCACCCACGAATATCACGCCGGCTACGGTGGACCTGAAATCGATGCGACCACTCCGGCGGTCAAGTCGGTGGCGCTCGCGGCAGACGGAATGTCCGCGACTCTCGTATTGGATACCTTGGCCAAGGGGCATGTCCACGCGTTCGATCTCGCTGCCCTGCGGTCACGTGACAGCGAGGAACTGCTGCATCGAAATGCCTATTACACGGTCAACGAGGTGCCGCTACCGTAATCCCCAAGCACCGTTCAGCTGATCAGCAACAACCGCGGCGGATCTCCCGGCAGAGTCTCTGGCGCACGATGAATGCATGGTGGCACGGGGCTACCCGGCCAAGCGGTGGCGATGCGCCAGAGATTTCCCGTTCCAAAGGAATAGGGCTTTGCCTGAGCCGAGGGGGCGTAGTGCAGGTCATAACAATTTTCCGTTAGGTAGTCGCGGAAGCCTGCGTCGTCTGCGCCGTCGTAAAGCCGCAGCAGTTCAGCGCGGGTTGCGGGGACTTCGGCCCGCAGGCGCGCTTCCTCGTTGGGAAGTCCCTCGCTCGGTGCGCCATGATAGGTGCACAGCCAGGTATCGGCCTCATCCGTGGCACTATCCACGTGGAAGGACATGACATCGGTGGGAACGGGGCCGGGAGTTTCCTCGCGGGTGTAGGCGTGGATGCAGTTGATCTCCGGATCGAGATCCTGCTCCCGCAGCAGGCGCTGGTCCTCTAACATCGCCACGACCGCCAGTCGCCCGGCCTCGCTCAGCGGTAAGTTGCTGAGCAAATCCTCATCGAGGGTGACGATCCCTTCGCCGCTGCCTAACTGTTTCACCACTTCGGCGAAATCTCCGGTGAGCACCCGCGGCCAGCAGAGTGCGTTCACGCCGTGAGCGAAGGGTGTGGTGAGCAGTTCGTGGAAGCTGTGCACCACCCGGACGCTAGGGTGATGGGTTGGGAAAGTGAAGTCAGGCATGCGCGGATTACGGCGGGCGATGTTCGGGCAGGCGTGCCGAGAGCAGAAGTGGGTGGATTGCGGGCGGGATGAATCCCGCGCTCCAATCTTTCTCAGACTTCTGCCGCTTGCTTGGCGATTTCCTTGAACGCCGGTCCGAGTTGGGCGTCTGTCCATTTTCCCTCGATACTAACAGCTCCTTGGTAGCCGGCTTCCTTGATCACGCGGAAATACGGGCGGAAGTCGTCGCCGGAGACGCCGGGGACGGAGCG
>JBBQDJ010000367.1:0-4547 GCA_038319595.1 Verrucomicrobiales bacterium | reverse complement strand
TATGATTCCCGGCATCCCGATGAGGCGCATCCGGGTGCCCGGCAACAGCGTGAGGTCCGGCTATCTGGTGGATGCAGGCATCGGTTGGTGGGGGAAACTTTACGATGAATCGCGAAGAAACAAGGTGGTCGGCGAGCCGGTCGATGCGGCGGCGCTTGCCAAGGCGGCGAAGGACTGGGACTGGAACGAATACCGCATCCTTTGTGAGGGGCCACGGATCCGGTCGTGGATCAACGGGGTGGCAGCCCTCGATTACACCGAGAGTGATCCGGCCATCCCGCTTGAGGGGAAAATCGGCATTCAAGCGCACGCGGGCGGAAAATTTTTGGTGGAAGTTAAGGACATCACCATCAAGGAGCTGCCCGCGACCCCGGCAGGGGCAGCCCAGCCGAAGGTGAGCCCGTTTTCCCCTGAGGATGAGAAGGCCACTTTCACGGTCCCCGAGGGTTTCGAGGTGGAGCTGGTGACCAGCGAGGAGCAGGGCGTGGGAAAACCGATCACCGTCGCGTGGGATCCTCAGGGCCGGATGTGGACGATGACTGCCTTTGAATATCCGATCGATGCCAATGAGAACGCGCCCCAAGCGGAAGCGCTGTTCGCGAAGGGCGGCCGCGATCAGGTGTTAGTGTTCGACAATCCTTACGGCCCTGGGCCGCACACACCGCGAGTTTTCGCGGACGGGCTGGTCATGCCGCTCGGGATGTTGCCGCTCGACCAAGGAGTCATGGTTCAATACGGGCATGAAATCCGGCTTTACGAAGACAAGGACGGCGACGGGCGCTCTGAGGCGTTCCACCCCGTTTTGAAAGGTTTCGGCATTCAGGATTCCCATCTATTCCCGCACCAATTCGAGAGGGCGACGGGAGGCTGGGTGTACCTGGCGCAGGGGCTTTTCAATACCTCCGAAGTCGTCCGGCCGGACGGCTCTGCTTTCCCGAACGGGGCGAAATCCATTCCCTTCACGGAATGCAAACTCGCGCGGATGAAGGCGGATGGCAGCGACTTTGAAATCCTTTCCGGCGGGCCTAACAACATCTGGGGTCTTGGAACTGCTAGGGACGGGGAAGTGTTTCTTCAGGAGGCCAATGACATGGGCATTCCGGTGGCCGAGTTCATCGCCGGCACGCACTACTCGAGCCGTGCGAGCAACAAAATCCACCCCTACGCACCGGTGATTCCTGCCTCGTTGCCACCGAAGGACGGCATGGGTGGCTCGGGGTTGAGCGGCTTGGCGATCGCTGAGGACGCAGGAAATCTCTTCGCGGCCCCCTACGGCGACCGCAAGGTGATCTACGTCGCAAACCCGATCACCAACCGCATCCAGGTAATCACGGTTGGGCGCGATGAGGCGGGTCGCTCGGATTACCGGAAAGAAAAGGATTTCCTAACAACCACCGACAAGTGGTTCCGCCCGGTGGCCATCCATTTCGGGCCGGACGGCGCGCTCTATGTCGTGGACTGGTATAACAAGGTGATTTCTCACAACGAAGTGCCCCGCACCGACCCCACCCGTGACAAGACCCGTGGGCGGATCTGGCGGATCAAGCCCAAAGGCACGGCACTTGTGAAACCCGTGAACCTCGCGTCGCTATCGCCGGTCCAACTAATAGATCAACTCGGTGGCCCGAATGCGAGGGTTGCTCGGATGGCGTGGCAGCAGCTGGAAGACCGCAAGGAGATGTCGGTCGCGCCGAAACTCAAAGAACTGGCGACATCGCCCGCCACTCCCCTTGCCAAGCGGTTAGGCGCGATCTGGAGCCTTGAGGGAATGGCTGCGCTCGATTCCAAAATCCTGTTAATTTTAGCCAAGGATAGCGACCCTCACGTTCGATACGAAGCGGTCCGTGCGGCGGGAGACATCGTGCTGGAGCCACAGGTTTACATCGCCCTCTCGGGGCCGGAGGAGAAGGATTTCCGCGTCCGTTGTGCGTGGGTAAACAGCCTCCGGCGGCAGACGAAGGTCACTCCGGAGATGCTTTCCGCGATGATGCAAACGGTCGCCCCACTTGCCAAAGGCGCGGCGCGTGCGGACTACGAAGTAAATTTCCACCGCTATCTTGCCCGCTGGGCGATGGAGACCCATTGGGAAACGACGCAAGTCGCCCTGGCGGCTGCGAAAAACTGGTCTTCCGATGCCCAGACACTTGCCTCCCTGTCATTGCCACCGGCCGCCGGTGCGATTGAATTGCTCAAGGTCTCTGCATCTCTAGGTCGGCCACTGACAGCCGAAGAGTTGCAGCTTTTGGGAGGGCAGCTCAATCAGCCTGCGGTGGCCAAGGCCTTCGGCACCTTGTTGGCGGATCCGAAAATGAGACGGTCCTTGCTGGAATCGCTGCTCCAGTTAGATCCCGCCGCCGCGGCCGATCCGGCATTGCGTGTGGCCGTAGAGAAAGCGGTCCGGGAAATGGTAGCCCAGGATCCCTCATCCCTGAATCTTGCCGTCAATCTAGCACGCCGTTTCCGGCTTCCCGCTCTCGCACCGGAAATCAACGCTGGCATTGCTAACGGCAAGGTCAGCCTCCTCGACGGGCTGCGCGCTCTCAACGAGATCGGAGCTGCCGATGCGGCGCTCTCCGTGAAACATATCCGCTCGGAAAACCCTGAAATTGCAGGCGTCGCGATGACGGGTTACGCCATGGCCGGTGGCAAGGCAGCGGTTGCGCAAATCGCCCTGCAGTGGGATGCACTCAACGGGCCCATGCGCCAATTCGCCGTCGATGGAATGCTTTCTAACCGAGAAACTGCCGAGACATTTGCGGAAGCGGCTGCCGGAGGGGGCTTCAATGGATTCGCCGTATCAGGAGTCGAGAAGCTGCGTGCCATTTTGGGCGACGATCATCCGGCACTCAAGAAGCTGATGAGTTCTTTGAAAGGATTGCTGATGCCCGCCATTCGGCTGCACGGTGATGGCGCTGAGCGCGTGCTCACCAATATCACCCTGGCCGGTGCGTTCACGGTCGAGTCATGGATCCTGCTAGACCCAGGTGTTAGCAATGAGGACAACCTCTTGGGGTCGAAGAAAGCAAAAGGCGGGGCTGATTTCAATTTCTTCTCAGGCAAGTTATGCCTGTACTCCGAGGGGGTGAACCATCTGGTGTCGGCGCGCTCCTTCGAAGCAGGCATCTGGACCCATGTGGCTGTCACGCGGGATGCGGAGGGGAATTTCGCGATCTATATGGATGGCGAGTTAGATACCGCGGGTGGCCAACCGTTCAAAGGGACCTTCGCAGGCCTGAACATCGGTGAATCGACCCCGGCACCGGGATCTGGTGCCGCCTATCTGGAGTTTCGCCAGTGGAACACCGCCCGCAGTGCGGAGCAGATCCGGCAAAGTTTCCGCACGACGCTGTCCGATGGCAGCCGTCCTGACGGTCTCGTCGCACGCTGGTCGGGCGATACCGCGAAGCTGCCGCTCGAAGGCGGTGCTTCCGTCGAGTGGCTCGCGGATTTCCCCGAACTCCAGAGCCCGGAGCAAGCAGAGGCAAGGAAGACGAAGTTCGCCAAATTCGCTGCCATCGCCAAGCAGCCCGGTGATCCCGCCGAAGGCCGCAACCTGGTCCAGGCCACCTGCATGATTTGTCACCAGATCCGCGGCGAAGGCATGAAGATCGGCCCCGATCTCAGTGGTGCCGGGGCGATGGGACTCGATGCCCTGTTAGGAAACATCCTCTATCCCAACGACAAGCTCGAAAGCGGCTATTACCGCCATGACGTGACTCTCAAAGATGGCTCACTCATCAGCGGCTTCCTGGTCTCCGAAAACGCTGCACAAATCTCGATCCGCGCCATCGGTGCCGATGAACGAGTCATTCCCCGTGACCAGATCGCAAACCACAGCGTTTCCAAAAGAACCCTGATGCCAGAAGGCCTCGTCGACGGAATGAGCGAAAAACAAGTCGCAGATCTGATGAGCTACCTCGCTACACTCAAGTAACAGGAGGCGACTGCGAGAACTCGGCAGAAAGACTCAATCGTCATTCGGCCTTGGAATCGATGAAGTGACGAAAAGTGACGAGCCCGGGTGCGGACCCAGGGGTTAGGAAGATCAATTCCCTTTGCGACATTTCGATTGACCAGGTGCTCTGGCGCACGAGCCGGGTATTTCCCGCATCGGTCGCCGTCATGATGCGGACGGGAAGGGAATTCTTCGCCTCGCGATAGGTTACCGTTTCCGCCCCGCCGCTTTTCAAGCTGATCTTCTTTCCATCGATTTCCGCGAGGGCGATTACACCTGATAGATTAACAAAGCGGAACGATCCGAAGGGGAACCCGCTATCGCTAATCACCATCGTTTGATAGCCGCTCCCGTCCGGGCGGGGAGAAAAGACGATCAACGATGATTTGTCGATCAGGGCTGCGGAAGCCAGTGGTGCGGGAGGCTCCGCGAGTTTTGCCTCGGCCTCGTTGCGGTAGAAGAGGGCCTTGGCCGGGCCCGTGTAGCGGATCGGCTGGGAAAAGGTATTAATGTTCAGCGACACCTGCACCGGCTTGGTGCCCTCGCCGGTGCGCAGCCAGAGGGTGTCGTGTCCAGGGATGATGTCCACGGC
>JBBQDJ010000366.1:0-4556 GCA_038319595.1 Verrucomicrobiales bacterium | reverse complement strand
GTACTCCGGTGTTGAACCTGACCCTCGGTCCGCCCGAAAAACCCATTTTCCGACTCTACAAATCGGAAGCTTCACTCTCGTCCAATTCCATGGCCGGACTGCCTCAGGTCAGACTCTATAAGGGCGATCTGGCCATCGTCGGATGGCCGGACCTTCGCATGAATCGAGCGCTGATCGAATTCCGCAGCAAGGAAATCGACCTCATCGGCTTGCAACTCCTTCATCCCACTGACGACCGCGGAACCCTTGAGCTCACCGGAACGATTTCCCCCTCCAAACAGGACCAGCTTTCAAGTCTCAGCGTGAGTCTGAATTCGTTTCTGGTAGATGGCCTTGTGGGTCCGCAGTTGGGGCGCCTGATCTCGGGAAGAATCGACTCGGTTTCCATCACCAAATCAAACTACTTTTCGTTTCTGCCCGTTGAGAATTCGACCCCCGTTTTGGATATCGCCTTCGGTGTGTCACCGACATCAACGATCCAGATGCAGGGGTTCCCATTCCTGTTCGGTATTTCCCAATTGCTGGACGAGGACGAATGGTTTGAAAAGCCCGTTTTTGATTCCGATGCTACCGGAGTCATCCATCGGGAAAAAGGAGTGGTCTCCTTCCGAAATCTGAACTTGGTGAGCAAAGGGAGAATCGCCATCCAAGGAGATCTCGCCATGACTGCGGACCAATTATTGTCAGGAACCCTGCGCGTCGGACTGGCCGAAGCGATGATCCTGAAAACATCCCCGCTTAAATCCATGGTAGGGCCGCCGAAGGATGGGTTTCGCTGGATCGAGTTGACGATCGGCGGCTCGGCCAACTCCCCCACGGACAATTTCAAGGACCTCTACACCGGCGCGACAAGCGCCAAAGAGTCGGAACCCACCGCCCCAGACAGGAAAGAGTCTTCATTCGAGGAGCTCACCCGTCCAAGGTAAACGGCCATTTTCGGAGCGGCCAGCCGAAGAATCGGCCCGATTGGGCGGTTCGCGCGGTCAACAGCAATTGATACGTGATTTTTCCGAAGAAGAGCGTGGCGCTACCCTCGATTCTGGTTCATGGTATTCAACGGATAAGGCAGTTAGAACTACCGTCCGCACACCCAAACACCAACCAATACGAACCATGCAAACCGCCAACGTCAATCTGCCGATCACCGTTACCGTGAGGCACGAGCAAGTGACCGATGCCCTGCGCGATCACGCGACCAAAAAAATCGAGGGACTTCATCTCGACTACCCGCGAATTATTGAGGCCAAGGTCATTCTCGACGTCCAAAAAAACCGGCACATTGCCGAAATCATCCTTTTTTGCGCCAACCATATCACGATCGATGCGCACACCGAGGGCAAGGACATGTATGCCGCCCTCGACGAGACGATCGAGAAAATCGCCCGTCGCATGCGCAAGCATAAGACGCGGTTGCTGAAGAAACACCGGCCGCACCGCAACGAGTCGATCCGCCATCTCGAAGAGCGTTTCTTCAACGATGAAGTTTTGGATCACCCGGAGAACTCGGACATTGATCCGGAGCCGTTCATCATCCATCCCGAGAACTACTCGATCCGCACGATGTACAAGGAAGACGCCATCATGCAGCTTGAACTCTCGGACCGCCCGTTCGTCCTCTACAAAAGCGCCCGCCGCGGCTGCCTGACGATTGTTTACCGAAGGAAGGATGGCGAATACGCCGCGATGGACATCAAGGACTGAAACGTAGCGGCGATCACCGGTCGCCGCACGTGTCGTCCCAAAAAAGCCGGGCGGGTTTAGTCCCGTCCGGCATTCGTTTAGTCTCACAACCCAGAAAACCTGAGCAAAGCGCTGGGTATGCTTCACAGGGTTGTAAGCCTGCTACGTCCGAGCCAGTAATTTTGTTTTCAGATGTCTCATCTCCCTCAGAAAATGCCGAGATCGTCTTCATCATCATCGGAATCACCTAACAACCCTCGAGCCTCGTTAAGAAATTCCTGCGTTTGAGCAAGGATATCGATGACTTTGAATCGGGTCTCGTGGCGCCATTTCGGAGTCGCGAGCATTTCCTCCTCCGCTGAATCAAGGGCGCGCAGGGCGTCGCGGAGATAGCCACGCACTTTCTTGAGACGGACGATGACATTACCGGCAATCAAGCGGTCGGGCGGCCATTCGTCACTGCAGTCCGCCATGCCGAGGGCTCCGGCGAGTTTTGCGCCGGCGGTGGTTACGCTGTTGACGATTTCCCGCAGCGGATGCTCATCCCGCGCATCCTCTGGAACCCAGGCAGCGTTCTGGACATTATGATAGAGTTCAATGGCAAGGTCGCAGCATTTCTCCACCAGCGGATGGTGCTCTTCTTCGAACTGGTTCTCCCCTTTCCATTTTTCAGCCTCCAGATCGACCATTGCTAGGTTGGCAATTTCATTCATTTCCTCGATCCACAACCGGCGTTCCTCCATCTCTTCCGGCGTGAACTCTGGATCCTTCTCACCGCGTTCCCGCATCAATCGCGTGCGTTCCTCCTCATAGACCCGATCAAATTCCAAGATGTCGAGTTCACCGCGTTCGAGACGGGCCGTGATGCGATCCAGCAGCAGCTGCATCCTCGCGTCCTCCTCATCGGCTCTGGCTTCTTCAAAGGACTGCGGTAGGTCATCATCGTCATTCTCATTTTCCGCCGCTGCCATGGCCAGCTTTCCCATGAATTCCGACATCGCGTCTGCGTTCGCCTTTTGTTGGGCGGCCTCATCTTCTTCACGGATCATCCATGCGGGCTCGGCATCGAGTTCGAGCTGATAGTGCGCGGCTTCGATGACGACGCGACCGTTGGTGACGCTGAACCATTCCAGATAGAGCGAGTTCCCCCAATGCCACGGGAACGGTTGTTTGGCCTTATAAAACTCCATCAGCTCATCCATCGTGCACTCCGGGACCTTGACCTTACGCGACGCGGTGATGTCCCCAACTCTACCCTTTTGATAGGATGTTAGTCCGGATTCTCCCGGTTTCACCTCCGGGTTGGTGAACTTCAACACATGTCCGGCGAGGTCACGCCAAGGGTTCCCCTCAAGCTCCAGTTCCACCGCCTCGTCACGACCGGCAAGCCAGATTTTTCCAATCACACGACCGGGCGTCCGGTTGTCGATTTCACCGCGGACGACTTGCTCTTCGATGCGCCATGCCATGCGGAAAATCTGAGGGATCGAGCGCCGGGATGACCAGTAATTTTCTGAGACGAGTGACGGGCGGCCTGAGCTGGGTGCGGTTCAATTTAGCACATTGTCTCGCGGCGACCGGTGATCGCCGCTACCTACAAAAAAAGCCGGACAGGTTTCCCTGTCCGGCTTTTAAGATGAAGAAACACAGGCGAGACGCCTGTGCCCCTTTTTTGA
The DNA here is from genome assembly GCA_038319595.1 of Verrucomicrobiales bacterium. Lineage (GTDB taxonomy): Bacteria > Verrucomicrobiota > Verrucomicrobiia > Verrucomicrobiales > Akkermansiaceae > Luteolibacter. Next base: position 1,200 of record JBBQDJ010000366.1, on the reverse strand, counting down.
TTAGTCTTCCTGACCTGGGCTCCAGTCTTCGGAGGCCGCAGCGGAGGCGAGGTTGAACGCTTGCTCGAGGCCGACCATCTCGGAGGACGGACGGAGGCTCTCGAAGCTGGCGCTTTCCTTTTTCAATTGGTCGTCGGAGTAACCGACCGCCTTGATGGAAAGACCGATCCGGCGCTCGACCTTGTCGACCTTGATGACGCGGGCTTCGATTTCTTCGCCGACCTTGATGATGTCTTTGACCTTTTCCACGTGGTCTTCGCTGAGTTGCGAAATGTGGATGAGGCCGTCGATGTCACCGTCGAGGCTGACGAACGCTCCGAAGGAGGCGATCTTGGCAACGGTGCCCTTGACGAGGTCGCCAACCTTGAAGCGGCTGTCGATCATGCTCCATGGGTCGCCTTCGGTCTGCTTGATACCAAGCGAGACGCGTTGGTTCGCCTTGTCGATAGCGAGCACGATGGCTTCGACTTCGTCGTTCTTTTTGAGAACTTCGGACGGGTGGTTGATCTTGCGGGTCCAGGACATGTCCGAGACGTGAAACATTCCGTCGATGCCTTCTTCCAGTTCCACGAACGCACCGTAAGCGGTGAGGTTGCGGACCGGGCCCTTGATAGTGGCACCCACTGGATAGCGCATTTCGATTTCATCCCATGGGTTGGAATCGAGCTGACGCACGCCGAGCGAGATTTTCTGCTCTTCGATGCTGATACCGAGGACGACGGCCTTGATTTCCTGACCGATTTCGAGGACGTCGGATGGACGGGTGATGCGCTTGACCCAGCTGAGCTCGGAAACGTGCACGAGGCCTTCGACGCCTTTTTCGATTTCGATGAACGCACCGTATGGCAGGAGCTTGGTGACGCGGCCCTTGACGTTGTGGCCGATCGGGTATTTCCGCTCGATGTCTTCCCATGGGTTCTCGGAGGTCTGCTTGAGACCGAGCGAGACGCGCTCCTTTTCCTTGTCCACGTCGAGGATGACGACATCGACGGACTGGCCGATGTGGAGGAGTTCGGAAGGATGGTTGATGCGACCCCACGACATGTCGGTGATGTGGAGGAGTCCGTCCATGCCGGCGAGATCGACGAAGGCACCGAAGTCGGTGATGTTCTTGATGGCACCGGTGACCTTGTCGCCGATTTTGACACCCGCGAGGAAGACTTGGCGTTGCTCAGAGCGCTCGGCCTCGATGACTTCGCG
>JBBQDJ010000365.1:0-4559 GCA_038319595.1 Verrucomicrobiales bacterium | reverse complement strand
AGGGGCTGGATTTTCGGGTGCCGCAGATGGAGGTGATGCTGCATGGTGAGCTACGCCTTTTCGACGAGCCGGAGGCGCTGGATTATCCCTGGGCGCTGCCGCTCTATCATGCCGCACCAACGGACGACGCCCTCAACGAGTTGAAGCTGGCTTTGCGGATCCGTGAGGGAGGTGAGATCGACATCGCAGAAACGGGTCACATGACGACGAGGTTTCTGCGGGATTTGCAACGGGACCTCAGCCTTTCCTACGCGCCGGAACATTGGACGGAAGCGAAGTTGGCAGCGTGGTTCTGCCGTCAGATTCATGACCAGTCGATCACTCACGCAAGCAAGCGGGCATTCGTCAGTGCTTGGGTTTCGTCGTTGCTTGCCAAGGACGGGATGGATCTTGCGAGGGTGAATCGGCAGAAGTTTTTACTGCGGAACCTCATTGCGTGGCAGGTGGACGACCTGCGGAAAACGGCGGTGGCGAAGGAGTGTCAGAGCTTCCTGTTTGGCGCGGGCAAGGAAGACCGGGTGAGGGTCGGGGCAGAATATGAGTTTGAATTTCACCCGGACGCTTATGCACCGGATCGACTCTATGATCCGGCGGGAAAGTATGGTTCCTACGAGTTTGAGAAGCACTACTATCCGAGGATGGGCGACTACGACTCGAATGAGGAGTTCGCCTGCGCGTGCTGGCTGGATCGGCAGTCGAAGGTGAAATTCTGGGTGAGGAATTTGGTGCGGAAGAATGGCATGTCGTTTTTCCTGCAAAAAGCGGATGGGAGGTTTTACCCAGACTTCATTTGCAAATTGGAGGACGGCAGAATCCTGGCGGTGGAATACAAAGGGAAAGACCGCTGGATCGCTGCGAAGGATGACCGCGAAATCGGCGAGCTGTGGGAGGAGCTGAGCGCCGAGAAGTGTCTTTTCGTCATGGTGACCGAGAAGGACTGGAAGCCGATCACGGAGAAAATGGGAGAGTGAACATGAATCCGGACGGTGAATGGAATCGGTTTTCTCGGGTTTACCACCCGCTTGGCGCTCCCAGAAGCTCGTGACGTAGCGGATTTGCTGTTAGTTAGGGAACCGGAACTACGACTCAAACAGGAATGTCTGTGTCACGTCTCGGACAGCTTCATTTGCTCTTGCCGAGCTTCGGAGTCGTCGCTTTTTTGGTCACTTTCTTCAGAACCGGTTTTTTCCCGGCTTCTTCTTCGGACTCCTTGGCCTCTCTGACGGCTTTGATCGCCGCACGAATCTGGAGAAGCATGAACCGTCCCTTCCCGTAGTTATGTTCCAAGAGCTGAATCATATTGATGTGCGGGCAAGTAGAACGCTTGGTCGCGTACTATCAAACCATCGTCCCGCCGGGGGTGTAACTGAGAGTGGTGGTCGAATAGGGGGAGTGGATCTCAGGTCCACTTGCCGATTTGGGGCGACAGCGGGAGCGCGAAGCTCATCCCTATCTCTCCCCAGCGTCCTGGCGGACCGGAGATCCGCCCCCCTTATTTTAGGGTGCGCATACCACACGCTATAATTGTTAGATTGGACCTTGAATTGGTAAACAGATCTAGAAACAGGATAGCTTCCGCACTCCAATTTCCTCAGCTCAGGCGATGATGCCTTTGACGACCTTCGTGCCGGGTTTGGTGATGTTAGTAAGGCGCTGTGGGGCTCCTTGGGACAGATAGGTCAGCTTTTCGTGATCGAAGCCCATTAACTGCATCATCGTCGCATGGAGATCGTGGACGGAGACTTTGTCTTTAAAAGCTTCGTAGCCGATGGGGTCGGTTTCGCCGTAGGAGATGCCGGGTTTCACGCCGCCGCCCGCCATCCAGATGGTGAAGCCGCCGGGGTTGTGGTCGCGGCCGATGAAGGCCATTTCGTTGCCGCCGCGGTTTTCCTGCATCGGGGTGCGCCCGAATTCGCCGCCCCAGACGACGAGGGTGTCTTCTAACAAGCCGCGTTGTTTGAGATCCTTGAGGAGGGCGGTCATCGGTTGATCCACCTCCTTGCAGCGGTCGGAAAAGCCCTTATTGATGGCCTCGCTCGCGCTGGCCCCGTGCGAGTCCCAGCCCCAGTGGAAAAGCTGGATGTAGCGGACGCCGCGTTCGGCCAACCGCCGAGCTAACAGGCAGTTATTGGCAAAGGATTCCTTACCGGGCTGCGTGCCGTAGAGTTGATGGGTGGCCTCGTTCTCCTGCTTGAGATCGAAGGCATCGGTGGCACTCATCTGCATCCGATAGGCCATTTCATACTGGGCGATGCGGGTGACGGTTTCCGCGTCGCCGACGTCATCGGCGATCTGCTGATTCAGGTGATCCAGTGTGTCCAGCGAGCGGCGGCGGAGCGGGCGGGAGATCCCCTCAGGATCACTCAGATAGAGGACGGGTTCGCCCTCGGAGCGGCATTGCACACCCTGATAGACAGAAGGCAGATAGCCCGCGCCCCAGACGGATTTTCCGGCGTCCGGATTCTTACCACCGGATGTTAGGACGATGAAACCAGGGAGATTCTGATTGTCCGAGCCAAGCCCATAAGTGGCCCAGGCCCCGATGGAAGGCGCGCCGAGGTTCTGGGTGCCGGTGTGGACCAAGAGCTGCGCGGGTCCATGGTTGAACTGGTCCGTGTGCATCGACTTGATGAAACACACATCATCCACCACCGAGGAGAAATGCGGCAAGCGGTCGGACATCCACGCACCCGACTGGCCATATTGCTTGAAAGGAAACTGAGGCCCTAACATTTTCGGCACACCTTGGATGAATGCGAACTGTTTTCCTTCGAGGAATTCCTTCGGACACTCCTTGCCATTGAGCTTATCGAGGTCCGGCTTGTAATCGAACAACTCGTGCTGCGAGGGAGCGCCGGCCATGTGCAGATAGATGACGCGTTTCGCCTTGGCGATCAGTTGCGGAACCGATGGAGCGAGCGGGGCTGCCGGGTTCTTGGCAATGACGGGCGAAGAACCCCATGCCCGTCCGGCGGTGCCTGCCAACCACATCGCGCCAAGACCGGTGCTGCATTTCGAAAGGAAATGCCGGCGCGTGAGATGCTCGAGTTGCGAGTGCTGGAGCCTAGCGAAGTGTTCGGGGTCCATGATATTCTAACGGGTGAGTGCGGAATCGAGATTGAGAATGGTATTTGCCACGAGCACCATGGCAGCGGCGGCGGGAGTATCGCCCAGTTTTGCGGATTCCACAGGGGTTTTCTCATACTCGGCGGTGGCTTCCGCGTGGAGCGAAGCGAGCTCGGCGATCATGCTGGGCGAAGCCGACTGCTGGGTGGCGAGCAACACGCCGAACGCGAGCTGGGCGGATGGATCAGCCGAGGCCGAGTTCATCCGTTTTGCCAAACCCTGTGCGGCCTCGATGTGGGCGGGGTCGTTCATGGTGACGAGGGCCTGGAGCGGCGTGTTGCTGACGAGCCGGCGCGCGCTGCAAAGGTCCCGGCTGGGAGCATCGAAGGTGAGCATTCCGGGGAAACCGCTGGTGCGCTTGCAATAGGTGTAAATGCCGCGGCGGAAGCGGTCCTCGCCTTGGGATTCCTTCCAGGTCGCGCCGCTGTAAACCGAATTCCAAACGCCCGCCGGTTGTGGTGGGAAGACCGGCGGCCCGTGCATTTTCGCAGAGAGTAATCCGGCCGTAGAAAGGGCCTGGTCGCGGATCATTTCGGCGGACAAGCGATTGCGGGGGCCGCGGGCGAGCAGTCGGTTAGATGGATCCTTCGCCACCAGTGCCTTTGACGCGCGGTGGGTCTGCCGGTAAGTCGAGGAAAGCACGATTTCCCGTAGCACCGATTTCATCGACCATTTGAAATCGTTTTCGAAACGCAGCGCGAGATGGTCTAGCAGTTCGGGATGGCTCGGCGGGGTACCCGAGGTGCCGAAGTCCTCCGCGGTCTGGACGATGCCGATGCCGAACATCTCACCCCACAGGCGGTTCACCATCACGCGGGCGGTGAGCGGATTCTGGGGACTCGCGATCCAGCGTGCCATGTCGAGCCTTGTCATGCCTTCCTTCGGCGCGCCGCCCGCCAGCAATGCGGGCACTCCAGGACCGACGATGTCTTCTTTAGACAGTCGGTTGCCTCTTCCAAAGACCCGCGTCTCGCGGGCGGGGCGGCTGACCATCACGGGAACCATCGCTCCTTTGATGGCAGCGTATTTTTTCGCTAGATCGTCGCGGGACTGCCAAGTGACGAGCCGCGGTGGGTCGTTGACGAGTGCGGTCCATTCGGGACGGTTCGAAAACTCAATCGCGAAGCCGCGGACTGGCGTCGCTTGGCTGCCCGCCGTTTCCTCCTTCTGCAACATCGAGACTTCAATCCTAACACCCGGCCCGGGTGCGATCGCCTTTTCTGGCACGAAGACAAACCAGCGGGGTCCGTCGAGCTTGGGGAAGCCACCCACGTTGCCGCTGGGATCCGGCTCGTTGGGGTCGCCCAAGTGATCGCTGAAAACTTCCTTCATCGCGACCGGGGTCACTCCGCCTGCGGGATCGATCAGACTGACCATGAATTTCGAAACGTAGGATCCGCGCTCGGGCCATGTCTTCGGATCATCCTTATCCG
>JBBQDJ010000364.1:0-4587 GCA_038319595.1 Verrucomicrobiales bacterium | reverse complement strand
ATTCCCGGTTGGGAAGATTCGGATTCCAGTGGCAGGTGCCTTTTGCTAATTCCAACGCATGAAATTGATCCGGTTTGGGGAAGAAGGACGTGAGGAGCCGGGAGTTCTGTTGCCGGATGGCCGCCGGATCGACGCCAGTGGGGAGTTCAACGACTACGACGAGGGATTTTTCGCCATGGGCGGAATCGAGTCGCTCGCGGAGTGGGTGGCACAGGGATGTCCCGGTGGAACCGAGGTCGACCCGCTGGTGCGCTTGGGGCCTCCCGTGGAGCGGCCTTCGAAACTGGTCTGCATCGGTAAAAACTACTTGGAGCATGCCAAGGAGCTGGGGGAGGGGATCCCGACGGAACCCGCGTTGTTCATGAAGGCGTCCAGCGCCTGGAGCGGTCCGTCCGATGACGTGATCATTCCCCGCGGCTCGACCAAACTTGATTACGAGGTGGAGCTTGCCGTCGTCATCGGCCGCACGGCTTCCTACCTGGATGAGCGTGAGTCGATGGACTACATCGCCGGTTACTCGACGTTCTGTGATTTTTCCGAGCGCGCCTTTCAAAAGGAAATGGGTGGCCAGTGGACCAAAGGGAAAAGCGCCGATAGTTTCGCCCCCATGGGACCATGGATGGTGACTGCGGACGAAATCGATGATCCGCAGAAACTGCGCCTGTGGTGCAAGGTCAACGGCGAGCTCCGGCAGAACAGTTGGACGGGCGATATGTCCTTTTCGGTGCGCCAGCTCATCAGCTATGTGAGTCGTTTCATGACTTTGCTGCCTGGCGACGTCATTGCGACCGGGACTCCCAGCGGCTGTGCGATGGGAATGAGCCCGCCGAAATACCTGCAAGCCGGTGATTTTGTGGAATGCGGTGTTGAAGGGTTAGGCGAACTGGGCCAACGGGTAGTGGCCTTCCGATAAAATGATCAAACGCTTTTCCAAAACCAAGGGGGCCATGCATCCCTGGCCGAAGCCACCGGGTGGCCCGCATTACTCGGTGTGTCATTTTTGCGATACGCTGCATGTGGCAGCGCCGGTGCCGGAAGGTACGGCGGCGAGGTGCAAGTGTTGTGGCGCAATTCTCTATCAGAATCGCCCCGCGTCGCTGGTTAGGGCCACGGCGTTTTCCCTGACCTCGCTGATCCTGATGGGCGTGGTCCACTATTTCCCGTTTCTGATGATGGATGCGGACGGAGGATTTCGCCGGAATCTGAATCTAACCTCGGGCGCCAACGCGCTGATCCACGAGGGTAGTCCGATTTTGGGAATCGGCTTGGCGTTTTTCACGATCATCGCGCCGATCGGAATGGCCTCCGGTCTGATCTATGTCTGCGGGCCTCTGATGTTCGGGCGGAGCGCACCGGGGGCGGCCCGGGTGGCGACGTGGCTGAACAAGGCGGAGCCCTGGAACATGGTCGAGGTGTTTTTGTTAGGGCTTCTGGTGAGTTTGCTGAAACTGGCAAAAGTAGCGGAAGTGCACTTCGGAATGGGCTTCTGGGCGTTTGGCGCGCTGATGTTCTGCATGGCGGCAGCCGTCGCATCGATCGACCGTGATGAACTGTGGGATCGGCTTGAGGTGGCCAAATCATGAGTGATCCCTTGCCAAGGGCCATCCATTACGGGCTGGCCGGCTGCCACACCTGCGGCAAGGTTTCTCCGGTGGGATCCGGTCATTGTCCGCGCTGCGGCTCGCTCCTTCATTATCGGAAATACAAAAGCATCCAGCGGACGGTCGCCCTGATGCTTGCGGCGGCAGCCCTCTATATCCCGGCGAATGTCCTTCCTGTGATGACGGTGACCGAACTAGGTGATGTGGACGCTACGACCATCACCGCGGGCATGATCCGTTTTTGGAACCAAGGTGCCTATCCGATCGCTCTAGTGATTTTCACGGCGTCCATCATGATTCCGTTTTTGAAAATCGTCGCGCTGAGCTGGCTGTGTCTGGCCGCGTCAGGGAAATTGCACCCATCGCCCTCGATGCTGGGGAAAGTTTACTGGTTCACCGAGTTATTGGGCCGTTGGTCGATGATCGATATCTTCGTCGTGGGAATTTTGGTGGCGTTGGTGCAGTTGGGGAATTACATGACCATTACGCCCGGGCCGGGAGCGCTTGCATTTGCAGGGGTGGTTGTGCTTACGATGTTCGCAGCGATGAGCTTCGACCCGCGCCTTCTCTGGGACCGTCTCGAAAGCCTTGGTCTGGACTCTGTTTCACCTTCTAAAACATCAGACACTTGAGTAAACCGACACCACCACCAGCGGCAGAACCTGAATACCGTGCGGCGCAACGCTGGAACATCGTGTGGGTGGTCCCCATCATCGCGCTTTTGGTTGGTGGCTGGATGGTCTATCAGAATTTTAGTTCCAAAGGGCCGATCGCCCGCATCGGATTCGAGACCGCAGACGGCATCGCAGCCGGAAAAACCGAAGTGCGCTGCCGTTCGGTCAAAGTCGGCTTCGTGAAGACGGTGAAACTCACCGACGACATGAATTCCGTCGTCGTCACCGTGGAACTCGATCCTGATTCCACCCGGCTTCTCCGCAAAGGAACCCAGTTCTGGGTCGTCCGACCGCGGGTCTCAACCACGGATATTTCCGGCCTCGGCACCCTGCTCACCGGAGCCTACATCGAGCTCGATCCCGGAGCGCTCACCGCCGACGAGGTCAACGACTTCGAAGGTCTGGAAACTCCGCCCGCCACCAACCGGAACATTCCGGGCCGACGTTTGACCCTCGTCGCCGAGGAAGCGGGATCGGTCGTCGCAGGTTCACCGCTTTACTACCGCGGTCTCGAAGTCGGACGCATCGAAAGCCGCAGCCTTCAGACCAACGGCACCACCGTCAACTACGACGCCTTCGTCCGCGAGGAATTCAGCGACCTCGTGAAGGAAAACACCCGCTTCTGGAACACCAGCGGCATTGACATCAGCGCCGGTGCGGACGGATTTAAAATCCACACCCCGTCGCTCCAGGCCATGGTTTCCGGCGGTGTCACGTTTGGCGTGCCGGAAGGATTGATCCTTGGCAAGCCGGCAGCGGACGGCATGACCTTCACCTTGTTCTCCGATGAAGAAGCCGCCACCGGCTCCACCTTCAATCCTTCCATGAAATTCGTCCTACTCTTCGACCAATCCGTGCGGGGGCTCAATAAACCCGCCCCGGTCGAGTTCAAGGGCATTCCCATCGGTCGCGTCGCGGACATTTCCTTCGACTACCTCCAGACCAACGACGACTCCCGTATCCCGGTCCTCGTGGAAATCGACCCCTCGCTCCTGCGCCGGGACACCGCCGAGAAACTTGGCAAGTCCGACGCCGATTTCCTTGCCGACGCTGTCAAACGCGGCCTTCGCGCCTCCCTCAAGCCCGGCAGTCTGATCACCGGCGCGCTCTTCGTGGACGTCAACTATTACCCCGAAGCCAAGCCCGCCGAGCTCACCAAAGTCGGTGAATTCCTCTCCATCCCCACGGTCCCCGGCGGCCTCGAAAACATGATCTCCGCCGCGCTGGAGAAATTCCAGAATCTCCCGCTCCAAGCCACCATGGAGAAATTCGGCACCGCCGCCGAAGAAGCTTCCTCCGCCCTCAAGGAAATCAAGGAAACGGCCGCCTCCACCCGGAAAATGCTCGATTCCGCCGAGTTTGCCCAGCTTCCCGCCGACCTCCGCACCAGTCTGGCCGCCTTCCAAAAACTCTCCGCCACCTTCGACAAATCCATCGCCAGCTACGGCCCGGAAGGTCCCGTCCAGGGCGACATGCTCCGCACCCTCGACGAACTCCGCTCCGCCCTCCGCAAGCTGAGCTCGCTGACCAATTCCATCGACGAAAAGCCCAACTCCCTCCTCTTCGGCAAAGACTCCTCCGGCAACAAGATCCCCAAAGCCCCCAAAGGCCGCTGATTTCCCATGAACCGCCTTTTCACGCTCCTCGCCGCCCTGCTCCTCGCCGCCTGCTCCCAGCCCGGCCAGCAATTCTACGTCCTCACCGCCAGCGGCCCCGTCCCGTCCGGTGGTGGTATCGGTATCGGCGTCGGCCCTACCGACCTCGCCGGCTACCTCGACCGCGTCAACCTCGTCACCCAGGAAGCCCCCAACCAACTCGGCGTCGCCGAAAGCCACCGCTGGGCCGGCGACCTCTCCGCCTCCATCTCCCGCGTCACCGCTGCCAACCTCGGCCGCCTCCTCCACACCGGCAATGTCCAGGTCTATCCTTGGCAGACTGACAACGACCTTAGCTACCAAGTCACCCTCGACGTCCGCCAGCTCCACGCCCAGGCCGATGGCTACGCCGTTTGTGAAATCGGCTGGCGCGCCTATTCGCTCCCGGATCGCCGCCTCAAAGCCTCCAAAACCTTCACCGACCGCGAACCCCTCGAGTCCGACGGCTTCAACGCCAGCGTCGCCGCCCAATCCCGGCTGCTAGAGCGCCTCGCGGATACCATCGCCACCAGCCTCCGTTAGGGGAAGGACGACTGACACGCCGTTAGACTCTTTGACAAAAGTCATCGCCGATGTTTCCTCCCGACTAACTTGAATCCAGAGTTAAGGAGGAGGGACCTTATTGTCCCTCTCTTCGACCTCAGACTGCACAACGAA
>JBBQDJ010000363.1:0-4595 GCA_038319595.1 Verrucomicrobiales bacterium | reverse complement strand
GTGAGCGGCAAGGCTTCCGATCACGGCCTTGCCACGCAAACCCCGTTGGCTCTAACCGACAATCCCGATGCGGTGTTCATCGAGTTCTCGATGAACGATGCGGCGTCCACCCTGAACATCACGCAGCAGCAATCGGAAGACAACCTGAACGCGATGATCGATGCGTTCGAAACGCAGAACCCCAATGTCATCGTGATCCTCCAAACGATGAACAATGTGGCCGCCAACACCGCGCCCTTGAGCCCACGACCCGATCTCGCCGCCTACTATCAGATCTACCGAAATGTGGCGGTGACGCGCGGCGCGATCCTGATCGACCACTATCCGAACTGGCTGAATCTCTTCACCAACAATCTCGCCACCTGGAACAGCTACATGTCGGACGCGGTGCATCCGAACGCGCTCGGTCAGGAGACGGTGCTGATGCCAGAACTGAAGGAAGTCCTCGGCCAGCCGGCCGTCCCACCCGTCACCCCGACAGCCGCCATCCTCTTCCAGGATGATTTCAGCGGCCAAGGCACCGACCCGCTCGATGGCAGCACTCCGGATGTCACCACGGCTTCAACCAACTGGGTGGCGGACACCGAATACAAGGCAAACGGGGCTGCGACCACCGGTCAGGTCTCACGCCGCGCCTACCTGACGCTCGGCGGCCTGATCGACGACCATCGCGGCAATCCGGACGCCACCTACACGCTCTCCGCCACACTCAACGTGTCCGCCGGCACGACCGCCATCTGGGAAGCCATCGGCTTCTGGAACGAAAACACCCCGGCCGAGAACTTCGGCAGCAGTCCCTCGAGTGGCACCGCGTGGATGCTGCGGCGGGACAATGCCCAATTGAGGGTGTTCCGCGGGCTCAAGACCGGCAACGGAATCACCGAGAGCACCGCCACGCCTAACAATATTTCCGGCAAGGTGGACCTGAAAGTGGTCCTCGACCTGACCTCATGGAACGGGACATCCTCCTTCGGAACCGTGACCTACTTCGCCAAGCTGGCCACAGCACCGACCTACACCGAGATCGCGTCCGGAGCGCTGAACGCCGCCAACTCGACCTTCCGCGCGGTGGGCCTCGGCGGCGGTGGTGTGGTCGCCGCGCAGTTCGACTTTTTCCAGCTTGCCAAGTCACCGGATATCGCTCCCTCACTCACCGGCTTCAGTTACGACCGGTCTGATCTGGACGGAGCTTCACAGGTCAGCATCAAGGGCAGTCCCGGTGCCCGCTTCAAGCTGGTCGAGGCGGATGATCTGGATTTCACGAATCCCGATCAGGATCCGGTGCCGCTGACCGGCGCCACGGTGGGGACCCTGGTTGGCAACGAGGTGATCTTGGATGCCAACGGAACCGCCACCGTGCAGTTCGATCTGGGAATCTCCAAGTCCGCTACCTTCATCCGAGCACAATCCATCCCTTGAAAAAATCCCGTCTGACTTCTGCATTCCTCGCCGCTTGCGCGCTCGCTTCCGCCCTCATGCCAGGCACGACCTCGGCGGATCTCGTTTTGTTTCAAGACGATTTCAACGGTTCAAACGCAAATCCGCTCAACGGCACCATGCCGGATGTTACCCAAGGATCAACCGCTTGGGTGGCGGACACGGAATACAAGGCGGACGGCGCGGCGACCACCGGCCAAGCATCGCGCCGGGCCTATCTGAGCCTTGGCAATCTGATCGATGACAACCGCGGCAACCCTGACGCCATCTACACGCTTTCTGCCACCCTGACCGTCTCGTCCGGGGCGGGCACCGCCTGGGAAGCCATCGGCTTATGGAATCAACACGCCCCGACCGAGAACTTCGGCAGCATTCCCTCGAATGGCACCGCGTGGATGCTGCGCCGGGAAAATGCCCAGTTGAGGGTGTTCCGCGGGACGAGGACTACCAACGGAATCACCGAGAACACCAACACACCTAACAATGTTCCCGGAAAAGTGGACCTGAAGGTGGTCCTCGACCTGACCTCATGGAACGGCAGTTCCTCCTTTGGAAACGTGACCTACTTCGCCAAGCTCTCCACCGATTCGACCTACACCGCGATCGCGTCCGGGGCGCTGGACGCCACCAACTCGACTTTCCGCGCGGTGGGCATCGGCGGTGGCGCGGTTGCTGCCCGGTTAGATTTTTTCCAGCTTTCCAAGCTGCCGGATCCCGTTCTGAAACTCACCGGTTTCAGCTACGACCGCGCCGATCCGGACGGCGCCTCGCAAGTCAGCATCGCGCCGGTGGTGGCGGGCGCCCCCCGCTACTATCAGCCGGCACCCGTGGTGGACCCCGTGACGCTGGATTACGAAGTGGCGGTTTACGGCGGCACCCCGGGTGGTGTGACCGCGGCGATCCAAGCCGCGCGGATGGGCAAACGAGCCGTGCTGCTGTCCTTCAACAACCATGTCGGCGGCCTGACCTCGGGCGGGCTCACCGCTACCGATCTGGGTGATCAGACCTCCATCGGCGGGATCGCGCGCGATTTCTACCAGGTTGTCGGATTCAAGGATTTCCGACCCTCGGCGGCGGAGGCGCGCTATCTTGCGATGCTCAACGAAGCGGGCGTGACCGTGCTCTTCCGCCGCTGCCTTGCTTCGGTGGCGATGCAGGACAAGCACATCGTTTCCGCCACCATGGAAACAGGTGAAACGATCGTGGCGGACATGTTCATCGATGCCACCTACGAGGGTGACTTGTTGCCGGCGGCCAATGTCTCCTATCATGTCGGTCGCGAGCCTTCGGCCACCTATGGCGAATCACTGGCGGGCCAGTGGCAGCAAATCTCCTGGAAGGGCGTCTATCAGTTTTGCGGACGCCCGATCAGCCCCTACCTCGTCGAGGGCAATCCGGCCTCCGGGCTGTTACCGGAGATCATGAGCGACCCGGCGGGAAAGCCCGGCGACGGTGACTACCGGGTGCAGGCATACAACTTCCGCATGCACCTCTCCAACGCTGCCGACCGCGTCCCGTTCCCCAAGTCAGCGGGCTACGATCCCGCCCGCTACGGCCTGTTGGCCCGCTTCCTGAATGAATCCGGCATCACCTGGACGCTCAACACCACCACTGCCGCGAACACCGACGGCCCGGTGCAGATGCGCAACGGCGATTCGAACAATGCCGGCAGTTTCTCTTCCGACTACGTTGGCGGTTGCAATCGCTGGCCGGACGGGACCTTCGATCCGGCCTCCTTTTCCACGCTGCCGGCCCCGCGGCGCGGCCTGACCATGCCTTTCCGCCAGCTCTACGAACTGCGGGAAAGCATCTTCCAGGATCATGTCCGCTACCAGATGGGACACCTGTATTTCCTCGCCAACGACCCGCAGGTGCCGGCCGATCTCCGGAATCGCGTGAACGCCTGGGGACTCCGTGCCAACGAGTTCGTGCAAACGGCCCACTGGCCGCACCAACTCTACGTCCGCGAAGGCCGCCGCATGGTTTCCGACTACGTCATGACCCAGGCCAACTGCCAATCGACCGTGACCGCAAGCGACTCCGTCGGCCTCGCCTCCTACGCGATGGACTCGCACTTCTGCCAGCGCGTGGTGGTGGTCGAGAACGGTGTCAAAACCGTCCGCAACGAGGGTGGTTTCGGCAAGTCCTGCCCGCAGCCCTACCCGATTTCCTACCGCTCGATCGTCCCCAAAAAAAGCGAGTGCGACAACCTGCTGGTTGCGGTCTGTCTCTCGGCCTCCCATGTGGCCTACGGTTCCATCCGCATGGAGCCGGTGTTCATGATCCTCGGCCAGAGCGCCGGGACTGCGGCGGCTCTCGCCATCGATCACGGTCTGGCGGTCCAGGACGTGGACTATGCGGCTCTGCGTGCGCGGTTGTTGGCCGACGGGCAGAAACTCTAGGAGTGGGCCCTTCGCCGAAAGCGTTCTGCTCGCCACAAACCCGTCCTTCCGGACAGTGAGCTTCGGGGGTGATGAAGACGACCACCTTGCCCGTGGAAAAACCCTCTCCGGCGGACAGTAGAGAATGGGAAGGATTGAGTGATCATCTTGTCTTATGACTTGGCGCGGAGAAAATGTTCGGTGCTGACAGACGGGGAAGGATCGGGCAGTTTGGCCGGGATGGTTCGGACGCGCACCATGTGGTTACTCGGATTTCTGGCTGCCTCCATTTTCGCCGATGGAGCCACCGATGGTCAAATCACCCTAGCTATTGTTCCTCATTTTCACGGGATCTCCCACTTGTAGGGCGCTTTGGAGATCAACTCGCAGCCGCCGGGAACGACATGCACCACATCCTCGATGCGGCATCCGCCAAGCCCAAGGTAGTAGAGTCCCGGCTCGACGGTGATCACCATGCCCTTGCGGAACTTCCACGGGGAACCTGAACGCATGATCGGAGCTTCGTGGATTTCAAGGCCCACGCTGTGGCCCAGCGCGTGGAAAAATCCCTTCGGACTCTTGCTGTTGCGGACGGTCTCGTAGCCCTGCTTGTCGAAGAATGTCTGCACGGCGTCGTGCACCTTACCGCCGGTGACGCCCGGCTTGATCATGTCGATCGCCAGCTTGTGGGCTTTTTTCACCGTGCTCACCAAGCGGCGCTGCGCGTCGCTGGCGCGGCCTTTCAGATAGGTGCGCGTCATGTCGCCCCAGTAACCG
>JBBQDJ010000362.1:0-4639 GCA_038319595.1 Verrucomicrobiales bacterium | reverse complement strand
AAGACTGGGCCGGGCAAGACATCAAACTCGTCGCCTCGCAGTCGCCCTTTGGAACCCTCAACACCCACGCCAGCGCGGGCTACACCTTCCGTCTCACCGATCGGGACGCCCACGGTTGGCCGACGCACCGCCGCAACGAGGCGTGGCGGTTGTTGCGCGTCTCGCGCATGTTCCAGCTCGCCGGCGACCAGCACCTCGGAACCCTCGCCCACCATGGGGCCGACGCCCCCCGCGATGCCGGTATCTCCTTCGGCGCACCGGCCATGTCGAATTTCTTCCCACGCATCTTCGATCCGGTCCACAACGCGACCGGGACCACGCCAACGATCAGTCCATACAAGGGGGATTACTTTTTCAACGGCGTCGGCACGCTGCCGGACGGTGTGACGCCCAACCTCACCGCCAGCGATCTGCATCACTTTGCCATCCTCGGAGCGGCCAACTCGCCGGAATACTATCAGCAGACCACCGGGGTCAACCCACCGAACTACCACGACCGCGGCGCGGGCTACGGCATCACCCGCGTCAACCGTACGACGCGCGAGATCACCTTCGAGGCCTGGCCCATCCACTCCGATCCCGAATATCCCCAGACCGGCGGACAATTCGCAGACTGGCCGCAGACCTATCGCCAGACCGACAACGATGGGCGCGTCCCGACCGGCTATCTGCCGGTGATCGACACCCATTGGCGCTTGAATCCGGTCGTCCGCGTCTTCGACGAAACCACCAATGAACTCGTCCACTCCATGCGCATCCGTGGCAGCCGCTACCGGCCGCCGGTTTATAACAACGGCACGACCTACCGCGTCGAAATCGCCTACGGGGATGCCCCGGTTTCGGAAACGCGAACCGCTCAGTCCGCAACTGCGGCAGGGGCCCCGCGATCCACTATTTCGGTGCCATCCAACCCTCGATCCTGCAGGGAGGAATGGCCACGCTCGAATGGGACGTCAGCTCGCCAGCGACCCTCACCATCAACCAAGGCGTGGGTAACGTCCTAACCAAAACCATCGACGGCATCGGCTTCGTGCAAGTGGCCCCGACCACTGACACGACCTACACGCTCACCCTGAATGGCGGTGCCATTGCCACCACGACTGTCCGTGTCTTTGCGGGGCGCACGGCATGGAACAACGTGCATTTCACTCCCGCGCAACAGGCCGACCCTAACATCTTCGGCGGCGGTAAAGATCCGGACGGTGACGGCTTCACCAACGACCAGGAGTTCCAGTTTCAAACGGACCCGCTAGACGCCTCCTCGAGGCCTAAGCTTCAGGGCAGCACCTCCTTGAACGGGGCAACACTGACCGTGGACTTCAACGTGTCTTATCCTGTCAATCCCGCCATCTCCAAGGTAGTGATCGAAACGACAAGCAGCTTGAACGGTTGGCAGGAAGTTTTGTCTAACAGCTACATCGAGACCAGCCGTGAAAACTTTCCGGCCGATGGAACTAGCAGAATTTCACTCAGGCTCATCGACACCGTGCCATCCCCGGAAGGAAAGCGCTTTTACCGCGCGCGCTGGGTTCTTCAATAAACTGAATCAACCACTCCAAATCGATCCGGGTGAGACCCTGACCACGACCGTCGCCATCACCGGCACGAGCTTCGCGCTAGGGCTTTCCAATCTTTCGGCCACGCTTCTCGGTGGGCTGGGCATATTCTGCTCGCTTCGCCGCCGACATGCTTGAGAGCGTGGATGAGCCGCCAGTCTCATTGTTCAGTGGTGCTATCCGCCCCGCTTGTTTTCCCGCACTGCGGCTAAGCTCGTTAGTTGTTGCAGAGGGCGACGGCAAATTGGAAATCGAATTTCTAACAATTATCAAAAAAGCGGAGCCTTGTGGCTCCGCTTTTGAGAGAGGGATGAGCGGAATGAATTCCGCGGTCCAGTGATGGATTAGGCTTTGCCGAATATGGTCTGCCCGGTGGACTTGAGGTCGTCACAGGCTTCCTTCATTCGCTCGCAAAGGCTTTGCTCGGCCTTCTTCAAATAGGAGCGTGGGTCGTAGTGTTTCTTATCGCCGACCTCGCCGTCGATCTTAAGCACACCTTCGATGTTCTGGCACATGTGGGCGGCGATCGGGCGGGTGAAGGCGTATTGGGTGTCCGTGTCGATGTTCATTTTCACGACGCCGTAGTCTAACGTTTCCCGAAGATCGCTCTCGGAGGTGCCTGAACCGCCGTGGAAGACGAGGTCCATTTCCGCGGTCGCGCCGTGTTTGTCCATGACCGCCTTTTGACCGTCGCGGAGGATGGAGGGTTTGAGTTTCACCGCGCCGGGTTTGTAGGAACCGTGGACGTTGCCGAAGGTGGCGGCGAAGAGGAAGCGGCCGAGCGGCTGAAGGGCTTCATAGACTTCCACCATGTCCTCGGGAGTGGTGTAGAGTTTTTCGATCGGAAGGCCGGAGGTGTCGTGGCCGTCTTCCTCACCCCCGACGCAGCCGGCTTCGACTTCGAGGATGATGCCGAGTTCGGCGCACTCCTTGAGGAGCGCTTTGGAGATTTCGAGGTTTTCCTTCAGATCGACGACCGAACCGTCGAACATGTGGGATTGGAAAAGCGGGCCTTTGCCCTCGGCGATGCGCTTGCGGGAAGCTTCGAGGAGTGGCTTGAGAAAGCTATCAACCTTGGCGGGATGGCAGTGGTCGGTGTGGAGGGCGATGAGGACCTGGTGTTTCTCCGCGAGAAGGTGGCAGGCTTCAGCAAGCACGATGGCTCCGAAGGCGGCGTCCTTGACGGCAGTGCCGGATGCGAACTCGCCGCCGCCGGTGGAAACCTGGATGATCCCGTCGGATTTCGCTTCGGAAAAAGCTTTGAGGGCCCCGTTGATGGTGGGCAGCGAGGTGACGTTGATGGCGGGGTAGGCGTAGCCACCCTTTTGGGCGGCGTCCAACATGGCGCGGTATTGCGCGGGAGTTGCGATTGGCATGACGGGAGTTCCGTATCCAACCGACGGATCAAGGACAAGCCAGAATCGAGGGAATTCCTCCTCCGGTTCCAGCTTGCCATTCTCCGGTCGTCGCGCTTGCTTCTCATCCATCCCGATGAGTTCCCCCGAAACGATTGTCTGCAAGCCAACGCCGTGGTTTCTGTTCCGCGCAGGGGTGATGGTATTGATGTTCGGAGTTTTCGCAGTGCTTTTCTATAAAGACGGCTCCACCGGCTATCGGAAAAAAAACGAAGCATTTTACCTGCAAAAGAACTTCCAGAGCGCTAACGAGCGGTTTTCGGAAATGAATGCCGGAAACTCTCTGACCCCCGAGGAATGGAAGCGCTATGCGGAGAAGCAAAGCGTCAAATTCCCTGACGATCGCTCGGTCCTGCCCGCAAATCTCAAGCTACCCATGCCTTGGCCGACGATCTTGCATGACTACGATCGCATGAAACCCCTGCAATCCAACATCCTCTGGCAGGAATACTCGCGCGAGCGGATGATGGATTCTAACGTCGAGCATCCCTACGATGCCGGCCAGATCCGGGAGCAGTGGATCGTTTTCGGCATTTGCACGGCGCTCACCCTGGTTGCGGCGTTTTTCCTGCTGCGCACCGTCAACCGCTCGATCAAGGCCGATGGCGAATCCATCACCACCCAGCAGGGAAAGCGCGTTCCTTTCGCGGATCTTAAAACGCTGGATCTCAGGAAATGGGACACCAAGGGGCTGGCATTCATCGATTATGACGGCGGCTCGGGCAAAGGCAGGATCCGCATGGACGGCCTCACCTATGGCGGCTTTAAAAAGGAAAATAACGAACCTGCCGAACAACTCATGAAGCGCATCCGCAGCCATTTTTCCGGCGAGGTCATCGAATATGCCGCCGTCTCCAAGGCGGAGACCGGGGACAGCGCAACCGACGCCTCCTGATTGATTTTCTCGAAACCCGTTCTTTTCCTCTCCCGATTCGTTTTCGATGTTGCCAAGACGGGTCAGCAAGCGATAACCAAGCCCAACGCCAACCCTCAACAACACCAATCTATGTCAGATAAAAGTATCGAAGCCCGTGTAAAGGACATCATCGTGGACCAACTTGGCGTCAACGCTGATCAAGTAACCACCGAAGCAAAATTCGTCGAAGATCTCGGAGCCGACTCGCTCGACACCGTGGAGCTCGTCATGGCCTTCGAGGAGGAATTCGACATCGAAGTGCCCGATGAGGAAGCCGAAAAGCTTCAGGCCGTGGGTGACGTGATCACTTACATCACCAGTCAACAAGCCTGATTCATCCAGGCGAACGCTTTGTCAAAGGGCGGACTCCTCGTAAGGTGTCCGCCCTTTCCTTTGCATAAACGCCGATTTGGGTGAAACTCTACTACAGATGCACTCTCCGGACGATATCCATTACGCGCTTGAAACGACCAAGGTTCTTCGTGAACCGGATCGTCGGATCGACACCTTCGGAGAAACCCGATTCGAGTTCCAGTTGATCAGCGAGCTGATGGACCGGACCGGAGAGGTCCGCATTCGCACGGGCGAGGTGGAGGCCATGCGCCCGCGTATCCTGCGTCCATCGGCCTACAACGAGGTGCAACTCGACGGTTTCGACCCCTCCGCAAGAGCCCGTTTCGACAAGCTGGTCGAGAAATTCCGCTCCGAGGGCAAAGACCTGGCGTTTCTCCAGTATGGCTTCCAATTCCGCC
>JBBQDJ010000361.1:0-4644 GCA_038319595.1 Verrucomicrobiales bacterium | reverse complement strand
GCCACCGCGACGATCAGCAACCCCAGCGCCAGCGCCAAATAGACACCGTGCCGGCAGCTCCCTCGTGCCCGAGCGGCATCGCCTGCGCCACGAGAGTTCGAAGTTAAAACCGAAATACCCGTCAGCAGTCCGATCCCGAATACGAAGGGCACATGAAACAGGGAATTCGCAAACGTCAATGCCGCCAGATCCGTCACCCCCAAATGCCCCACCATCACCGTATCCACCACGCCGAGTAACATCTGGCTAAACTGCCCGATCATCAAAGGCAGCGCTAAGTGCAATGTCAGGCGGGATTCGGAAAGCAAGCGCATTGATAAGTCGATGTGTCGTTTCGGGGACCTGATTTGTCCATGAGATTGTCCTGGCGAAAAATTTGAGCCGATGGCAGGCATTTTACGATTGCCCTCCAGTCTGGACTTGCTACACCTCGCGCGTCGCCGACAGGGGGGCTCCTCGGAGTTCATATAAGGCGGCAATCATATCATGCCTCGGTAGCTCAGTTGGTAGAGCAGTTGACTCTTAATCAATTGGTCCTTGGTTCGAATCCAAGCCGGGGTACTTTTAAACTCAATGACTTAGGGAGCTGAAAGACTCCTTTTTTGGCCTGAATTTGGTTGGCGGTGCATTTCCGGTGCATTTTTCTCCGGTATCAATGGCTAGAATTGATCCTCGTTGATCGCCTACGCCGCGTTGTAGTAGTTTCATTTCGGGCGCAGACTCGTGCTTCTTGTGTCCTCCGTGGCGGTGGAGCTGGGGGGCAAGCTTCCGGCCTGTTGTCTGGTTGCACCTGTGGGAGCAGGAGTTCCCGGAATACGCGGCCTATCTGACGAGCATCGGTTCACCCGAGCCTCAGCTGGACCGGAGAGATCTCCGCGACGTTGAGTGACCGGGCTTTCGCATTGCCCCATCACTTCGGCGATAGGAGAGGAATCACCTTGCGGCGAAATTTCCGGTAAACAACGGAGTCCGAATCCAAGGTCATCACTTTCGAATGTTTGTGAACCTCCGCCATCCTCACCAGACAAGCGTTCGCCATCGACATCGGCGCGTTGCGGTAGGTTTTCATCAACTGCTGGATCGCGCCGATCTCAGAGGTGAGGGGAAAACTCGATCACCACGACCCCGCGAATGATCAGGTTGAGCAGTCCATCCGGGTGGATGCCTCCCCGCCCCAACAGGAATGAGGTTTCGGCAACCACCGATGACCTCGAACTGATCACCTGGCTCGTCATCATGGATCCAGAGGCACCCTAAATATTTCCCCACATCCTCACGTAGATCTTCTACTAAATCACCATTTTTATTGTGATTTCCCGTAAATATGGGAGTGTCTTTGCGGATGAAAACGACCCTAGAAATTCCTGACGCCATTTTTCGCAAAGCTAAGGCCAGCGCTGCGCTTCGGGGCATCCCGCTCCGCCAACTCGTCACCGAGGCGATTGAGGAAAAAGTCACTGCGGAGGCACGCGTTACCCCTTCCTCCGCACTCCCCGCATGGATGAGTGGATTTGGCGGACTCGCTGACCTCCACCAAGAAAACCAGCGCATCGACGCCACCATCCGCGCCGAGTTCCAAATCCTCGAAACCGAGGATCGCGCATGATTCTCGATACCAACGCGCTCTCCGCATGGGCAGATGGACTCGCTTCCGCACGGGATGCGTTCCTGTCTGCCACCCGGCTTGTCGTTCCCGTGATTGTCTTGGGGGAATACCAGTTCGGCATCCGTCAGTCTCGCCATCGCAAGCGTTACGAAGATTGGCTCGTGCGTAATCTCCCATCTGTCGAACTCGCCGCTATTTCCCCGGACCTCGCCGGCATCTATGCAGATCTCCGCCTCCACCTCAAATCCCAGGGCACTCCCATTCCCGCTAACGATCTTTGGATCGCCGCCCTCGTCCTCCAGCTCGGCCTGCCGATCCTGAGCAACGACATTCACTTCGACCACGTCCCACATCTCGTCCGCATCCCATTTTAAATTTGTTCCGATGCTCGATCTCCTCGCCGTGATCAAAGCGGAGGGGAAAGTGTGAAACCGAACCATCACCTCAAATACATCCACGAGTCATGCACACCGAAATAGACCCGCTGGTTTGCGCCCTCTACGGTCTGACGCTCTGAGAAAATCGCCATCGGAGAGGGCACCGCCAAATGAACCCTTTCGATCTTACCATTTTCCGGGAGACAATGGCCGCTGGCAGCAGCGTCTTCAAGATTGGTGCCCGCTCGGAACCAACCATCGTGACCCACGGGCAGGACTCTTGGCCGTTGCTGGAAAGCCTTGAATCCAGGCAAATGCCCGCCAACTTATGCGATACAGCGCGTCGCTGGGATGCGTAGGCTTTATCTCAACATGGTCAAACAGGCACTAATCACACTGGCGTTGGCCACCCAAGCTTTGGAAGCTGCCGAGCCGCTGGCATTCAATCGCGATATCCGGCCCATCCTTTCGAAAACCTGCTTCACCTGCCACGGACCCGATGCCGCTGCCGTGAAAGCCGAACTCCGCCTCGACCTCCGCGAGCGGGCCTTACTCGGCGGCGAATCAAAAAAACCCGCCATCGTTCCGGGAAAACCCGAGGAGTCGCTGGTGGTGGAACATATCAACAGCAAGGACCCGGACGAAGTCATGCCGCCGCCGGAGGCACACATGAAATTCACCGCCGAAGACGCGGCAAAGCTCACCCGCTGGATCAAGGAGGGCGCGGTCTATGAGGGCCATTGGGCGTTCCAGACTCCGAAGAAGGCAGCCTTTTCCGACCCTGCGCACGGAGCGATCGATCATTTTATCGCCGCCCGCCTGAGAGCGGAAAACCTCACGTTCTCACCCGAGGCCGACCGCAACACCCTGATCCGTCGCGTTTCCTTCGACCTCACCGGCCTACCTCCGTCAGCCGCGGAGGTGAAGGCCTTCGTCGAGGACAAATCTCCGCAAGCCTACGAATCGCTGGTGGACCGCTTGCTTGCCTCGCCTCGTTTCGGGGAAAATTTCGCCGTAGCGTGGCTCGATGCCGCCCGCTATGCCGACACGAACGGCTACTCGATCGATGGCGGCCGCGACCAATGGATCTGGCGCGACTGGGTGATCAAGTCCTTCAACGACAACCAGCCCTACGACCAGTTTCTCACAGAGCAAATCGCCGGCGACCTCCTGCCAAACGCCACCGAACAGCAGATCGTCGCAACCGGCTTCAGCCGAAATCACGCCATCACCCACGAAGGCGGCACCATTCCCGAGGAAAACCTCACGAACTACGTCGCCGACCGCGTGAAGACGACTTCCGAAACTTTTATCGGTCTCACCCTCGGCTGCGCGCAGTGCCACGACCACAAATACGATCCGATCACCCAGCGCGACTACTACCGCTTCTTTGCCTTCTTCAACACCCTCGGCGACGCCGGGGCCGACGGCAACGCCGGCGTCAACGCTAAGCCCTCAATCAAAGCAGCCTCCTGCCTCGCAACACCCGCCGAAGCGGAAAGCGTCGGCCGCGAGCTGGAAATCGCCAAGCAGTCCTTCGCCGCGCCGATCGTCGAGGCCCAAGCGAAATGGGAAACAAAACAAGGCATCGACCTCGCCCAACGCGGCAAAGATCTCGCCCTCACACCGCTCGAAGTCGTCACCGCCACCGCTCCTAACGGCAGCCCAGACCGAATCAAGATTCAGCCCGACCAATCCATCACCATCGCCGGCGGCGATTACGCTGCCTACAACATCCTCACCAAACTCCCCGTCGGCGGCCCACCGCTCCGTGGCATCCGCGTGGTGTTTTCTCCGGGCGAAACGTCGAAGGGCAAGCTCGGCTTCGGCGGTGCCAAAGGATTGGAGGGAAATTTCCTGCTCAGCTCGATTACCACCTCCGTCTCCACCTTCCCGGCCGGAAATGTCGATCTCAACGCCATCCTGCAAGTTTCACGACTCAGCGCCAGTGGCGAGCAACCCGGCTTCGAGCCTCGCAAGGCCCTCATCACCGACCCGCTCGTCGGTTGGGCCCCGCCGACCGGCAGCACCGAGCCTCAGCACCTCACGCTGACCTTCGCCACTCCGGTGCAACCGAGCGCCACGCCCTACCTCACCACCGAAATCCTTTTCAACTACGGCCAAAACACCTCGCCCGCCCGCTTCCAAGTCTTCGCTCTATCAGGAAATGACGACGACTCGCCTCACCCCGCCGAGATCACCGAGATTCTAACTGCTGACTCCGCCACCCGCACGCCGGAGCAAACTGCTAAGCTTCGCGACTACTACCACCAGATCGCCCCGGAAAAAGCTGGCCTGCGCAGCCAGATCGAGAACCTCGAAGAGCGCCTCTCGATGCTCACCGAAAAGCACCAAGTGCTCGTCATGAACACCGCGCCGAAGCCGCGCGTGACCCACATCCTCGAGCGCGGCGTTTACTCCGCACCCAAGGACGAGGTCACACCCGGCAGCCCCGCCGCCCTGCCTCCACTCTCGGATGAACCCTCTTTCGACAAGACCACCGGCACCTTCAGTGATCGTCCGGCCAACCGCCTCGATCTCGCGAAATGGCTGACCCGCGCCGACCATCCGCTCACCAGCCGCGTCGCCGTCAATCGCCTCTGGGAACACTTCTTCGGTCGTGGGCTTTCCGCCTCATCGGCCGACCTCGGCTCACAAGGC
>JBBQDJ010000360.1:0-4649 GCA_038319595.1 Verrucomicrobiales bacterium | reverse complement strand
CCGTTTCACGTCGTCGGGATTGCCGATCATGTCGCTCAAGACTTCTTCACAAAGACCAGTCCGGTGCGCGATGGCGTGTAGATCTGCATCACGCCATGTTCGGAAACTGGATAGTCGAACGCGTGATCAATGCGGCCGTGGCCGCCGGTGTCCGTTTGATCGCTGTCTAACACCAACTCGCGGGTTTCCAGGCCGGGGACATTCACGGGATAGCCGAAGACGGAGTTGGCAGTGGAGAAGTTGAACACGAAGATCAGGTTCGCCCGTTCCGCGACGATGATTTTCTGGCCCTCGTCGATATAGAGGTTTTGCGCGGGCGGAGTGGCTAGCAGATTGGTTTTCTTGGCGAAATCCATGAGCTGCCGGTCGAACTCCGCGAGCCAGGCATATTTCAACTCTGGATTGTCGACCAGCGACCATTGGCGGCGGCAGTAGTGATAGGACCAACCGTTGCCCTCGCGCGGAAAATCGAGCCACTCGGGATGGCCGAATTCATTGCCCATGAAAGTGAGCCAACCCTCACCGCCTAACACCAGCGTGACCAGCCGGATGAGCTTATGTAGGGCGATGCCGCGCTCGATGACCGGGTTCGGATCGTTCCGGCCCATGTGCCAATACATGTCCTTGTCCATCAGCCAGAAGGCCAGCGTCTTGTCGCCGACGAGTGCTTGGTCATGGCTCTCCGCGTAGGCGATGGTGGCTTCGCCGTGACGTCTGTTAGCGAGCATTCCCCACAGCTCGCCCATGTCCCAGTCCTCGTCGCGGCTGTGCTTGAGCAGCTTGATCCAGTAGTCCGGGATGCCCATGGCGAGGCGGAAGGAAAACCCGACTCCGCCGTCTTCGATGGGGCGGCAAAGGCCGGGCATGCCAGACATGTCCTCACCGATGGAGATGGCTCCGGGCTTGATGTCTTGGATGAGTTTGTTCGCGAGTTTCAGATAGAGAATGGCGTCCTCGTCCGCATCCGCGCCGAAATAGTCATCGTAACTCCCGAAGGATTTCATTCCGCGAGAGTAGTAGAGCATGGAGGTCACGCCATCGAAGCGGAAGCCGTCGAAGTGGAATTCCTCCAGCCAGTAGCGGAGGTTAGAGAGCAGGAACTGCCTCACTTCCGGTCGGCCGTAGTCGAAGCATTTCGAGTCCCAGCCCGGATGGTCGCCGAGCGGGCCGTCGTGGAAATACTGGTGGCCGGAGCCGTCGAAATTATTGAGTCCTTCCGCCATATTCTTGACGGCGTGCGAGTGGACGACGTCAAGCAGCACCGCGATCCCAAGCCCGTGGGCGGTGTCGATGAGGTATTTCAAATCTTCCGGCGTGCCGAAACGTGAACATGGCGCAAAGAACGACGAGACGTGATAGCCGAACGAACCGTAATACGGATGCTCCTGCACCGCCATCAATTGCACCGTGTTGTAACCTGCCTTGGAAACGCGAGGCAGCACGCTGTCCGCAAATTCTCGATAGGTGTGCACCCGCGGCTCCTCACCGGCCATGCCGACGTGCGATTCGTAAATCAACGGCGCGGTGATCACCGCTGGATCAAATTCGTTTTTCCAAACATACGGAGCAGGCGTGTTCCAGATCTGCCCGCAGTAATCGTGGGTCGTCGGATCCTGCACCGCGCGGCGGATGCAGGCCGGAATGCGATCGCGCCGCGAACCGTCGGCTCCGACGATGTGGAGCTTCACTTTTTGACCGTGCGCCAGCGCGTCGCCCGGCAGTTCGAGTTTCCAGACCCCGCTGTCAGAGCCCGCGAGTGGGTGGGACTCGCGGTTCCATTGGTTGAAATCGCCGATCAGGAAAACCGCCTGCGCGGCCGGTGCCCACTCGCGGACCGTCCATCGATTTGAGGCCGGATGAAAATGGATGCCGACGTATTTGTGACCCGTGGCGTAGGCGGCGAGCGTCTTCGAGCCCTGCTCGATCGTGGTGAGTGCCTCTTCGAACTGCCGCATCCGGCGCTCGATTGCGCCCTGTTGGGGTTCGAGCCAGGGATCGTCTTGGACTAGCTTCGGTTTCTCCGTCATCGAGCCGGAAGATGACGAGTCCTGCCCACGTCGAAAAGGCAAATCCGCACCTCCTGGGGCGATCCGACAGGGTGTATCCTCCAGCTGGCTGGGAATATAGGCCCATTCGAAATTGGTGAAATCCGGCACTGGCAAGAAAGATGAAACCCGCTACTCTCTTTCCTGGATCCTCTACCATGTCATGAAACGACTCATTCTTCTCATTGCCCTGCTGGGTGCGCTGCCCGCCCTCGCCGGGTTCGACGAACTGGTGGAAAAAGGTGACGCCCACGATGCCAAGTTCGAGTTCGACAAGGCGCTCGCGTCTTATCTGCCCGCCGAGAAGCTGCAACCAGGTAACACGAAGCTTTTGGTGAGCATTTCCCGCCAGTATGCCCTGCGGATGAATGATTTGCCTAACAAAAATGACAAGATCGCCTCCTGCCGCCAAGCGCTCGCCTATGCCGAACGTGCCGTCGCATCCAATCCCAACGATTGCGATGCGAACCTCAGCGTCGCCATCTGCCTAGGCAAGCTGACTCCGTATCTTGGTGCCAAGGAAAGCGTGGAAGCCTCTCGACGGATCAAGGTCTCCGCGGAAAAAGCCGTGAAGCTCAATCCGAAGAACGACCTCGCTTGGCAGTTGCTCGGGCGCTGGCATCAGGAACTCGCCAACATCGGCATCGCCACCCGCGCGTTGGCGAAAGTGATCTATGGCGGCCTGCCCGCCGCATCGAACGAGGAGGCGGTGAAATGTTTTCAAAAAGCGATGGCTTTGAATCCCAAGCGGCTGCTGCATGTTGTCGAACTCGGCCGCACCTATGCGCTGATGGGGCAGGAGGAGAACGCCAAGAAATATCTGAAAGAGGGATTGGCCATGGCGGAGACCGACAAGGATGATCCTGAAACGAAGGCACGCGCCCGAGTGTCGCTGGCCGACGTTTCCTAACATTACTGGCCTAACGGATTACGGTGGCGGTTCCTCCGGCCGGATCTCGGGAACTACCTCGGGGTGATCCCTCAGCCATGCTTCCGCCGCGGCCGGCTCCGACAACATCCAAGACTGGATGACGTTCTGCCGGGTGGTCGCCGCCGCTGTGGGATCCTCGATCCGCGAACACCATTCCATGGCTTTCGCAGGTTGGGTGGGAATCAGCCCCTGGATGAGTTCCCGGGTCCAACAAGGGGCGGGCCGGGTTTGTGACTCGATCCATGCGCCCATTGCGCCGGGATCGGCAACTGCCCAACTCGATGCCACGTCATTCAGGGCGACTTCACGCCACGGACCGGTGAGGTTCTCCGTCACCCAAGCCATCGCGTCGAGGGGAGACTCAAGGGCCCAAGCTCCAACTAACAGCTCAAGGGCTTCTCCGGCGGATTCCGCGGGCATGGCCGGGAGGGAGGTTTTGAGCCATGCCAGCGCGGGTTCCCGGTCCTCGCTGGTCCAGGAGGCCAGAATCCATTCCAACAACTCCCTTCGCTTCTCACTGTCCGGCAGTTCCAAAACTTTGGCGAGCGTCCCAGGGGTGTCGACACCCGCCTGTTGAAGCCATTCCTGGAGTTCCTCGTCAGGGACTTCCGATCCGTCTTCAGCGGCTGGCTTCCTCGGCCGTGCATCTTGCGGAGGAGAAATTTTCCGATCTCGAAAATAGCTGTTAGGTCGGGTTGGCGCGCTGGCAGCCGTTTCCTGGGATCGCTTATCTCCGGTGGTAGACCATAACTGCGTGACTGCGGCGAAAATCACCACCAGGGCCGAGAAGCCTGCGATCTTCGTAACGCCTCGGAGATTCATCAATTGATCGTAAAGACGCCCCAAGACGTGCCGGTTTGTCCTTGTTCATTTTCGTTGGATTTATAGAAACCCTTATCGGGCTTCTGGAAGAAAAGTGATAGATCCGACCGCGAGACCACATCGTAAAAATAGCCGTAATCCAGCGAGAGGGAGCCGACCGACGACTGTTTGCCCCCGTAACTGTCCTTGCCCTTGCTATAAGAATAGAGCGCAGGCGCACCCTGAGGCTTGGATCCACCATAGACCGTGGTTCTGCCGTTCGCCTCGATCTTGACCCGCAGTTTCAGCTGGCTGCCGTTGGGTACGTAAATGACCGATCCGCCGGACGCGCTGCCCTGCAGGGTGATGTTGAGGTTCTCACCGACCTTGAGTTTTGTCCGCGGATCGATGACCGCTCCCGACGGGGCCTTCCACTTTTTCGGGGTGACGAACACCCCGTCCTTCAATACCTTAACTGAGGAGTTTGCGGTGTCCGAAGTGGTATAGCTGGAACCGTCATATTGCTCTAGGGAAACGGTGAAATAATAGTTTCCCGTCAGTTTGGGGATGGAAACCGAGGTCACCGGACTGATGTTCGAATACTGATAGCCGCCCTGCAATTGGCCGAGGCTGTAGGTGGCGACACGGTAGCCACTGCTTGGAAACGGCTTGGCGGTGACCCAGAGACACAAGCGCAGGGTCCCCGATAGACTCCCCGAGGGACTTTGATTGACGATCCTGCCGGACACCAGAAACGTGCATCGATTGTTGGTGATCCTCCATCCGGGAGTGCCGTCGGCAAACACCACGTCGTTGGCGCCGCGGGCGGTTCCCGACAAAAACAATACGGCCAGTAGCAAGAAAGATCTGAA
>JBBQDJ010000359.1:0-4661 GCA_038319595.1 Verrucomicrobiales bacterium | reverse complement strand
TGTTGGGATCGCAATGGTGACGGCTCTCCACGCCGCAGATCGTCCCGCTGAGTGGGCCACGGTGGTGCACGTCGAGGGCTTGCCGAATTTGCACAAAGTCAGCGATTCACTCTATCGCAGCGCCCAGCCTTCCGCCGCCGGCATGCAGAAGGCCAAAGAGCTGGGAATCAAAACCGTGGTGAGCCTGCGCGCGTTCCACTCGGACCGTGACGAACTCGGCACGACCGGACTGGCGTACGAACACCTCTATTTCAAAACCTGGCACCCGGAGGAAGAGGATGTCGTCAAATTCCTCAAGATCGTCACCGACCCGGCGCGGACTCCCGTGTTGGTTCATTGCCAACATGGCGCGGATCGCACCGGGATGATGTGCGCGATCTATCGGATCGTCGTCCAGGGCTGGTCCAAGGAGGAGGCCGTGCGTGAAATGACGACCGGTGATTTCGGATTCCACGAGGTTTGGAAAAACCTGCCGCCGTGGATCATGGCGCTGGATGTGGAGGCTTTGAAAAAACAGGCGGGGCTTAATGCAAAACCGGGTGAGAAGTGAAGAAATGGCTTCGCGGCGACCGGTGATCGCCGCTACACTGCCTGCATGGAACTCGCCCAAGTCACTTGCCCGACCTGTTTCGAAGTCTTCGACGTCGCCATGCCGCATCCGGATGAAATGCCGGCGGAGGTGGACTATGACTGCGAGATCTGCTGCCGACCCATGATCATCGTTTTCACGGAAGAGGATGTTTATGCAAAAGGCCTAGGGGATTGATCCGGCTATTTGAAGTGCGCGACGAGCTTGCGCGCCTTGCTGACCTTGAAAGTGTAAGTCTTGTTGGTGCTAACGGATTTCCCATTCTCCGTCCACTTGACGAATTTCGCGCCGGCCTTGACCTTGGCCGTTAGGGTGATTTTCGCTCCTTTGGTGAACTTACCCGTACCTTTCACGCTGCCTTTGGCCGCAGGGGAGGGCGTGGCGGTGATCTGGTAGCTGATAGATGCTGCGGTGGGGTCGAGTCGGAAAGCGCGGGTGATGCCATCGACGATCCCGTAGGCGGCGATCTGGCCGGCTTCGTTGATGTCGGTGGCCACGCTGATGACGACACCGGGAGCGTCGATCAGGTCGTTGAGATCGGTCATCTGACCGTTTTGATAGATGAAACCGTGCGAGGTCGGGAAAACCTCGGAGATGTCCGCTGCGCCGACGATGCGGCCGGAGTTGTCAATGGCGGTGGCGAAGCTGTTTTTGCCGCCGAGGGTGCCGAGGTCGATGTTGTCGCTGCCGGTGCCGCTGAAAAGGGTGGCGTGGGATTTTAAGTTACCCGTCAGAGCGGCGTGCCCGACGATTTGCCCGGCGTTGTTGATATCGAGGGCGTAGCTGCTATTCCCGCCCAGAGCACCGAGGTTCGTGTTGCCGCTACCGGTGCCGCTGAAGAGGGTGGCGTGGGTTTCATCGGCCGAGGTCTTGGCATGACCGACGATCTGGCCGATGGGGCCGATGTCGTTGATGGCGGTGGCCTGGCTGTCCGTGCCGCCAAGGGTTCCCAGATTGATATTGTCGCTGCCGGTGCCGCTAAAAAGAGTGGCTTGGATGCCGCTGCTGCCAAGGGTGCCACTGGCGGCGTAGCCGACGATCCGGCCTGCGGTGTTGATGGCCTGCGCCGAGCTGTTCGCAGGGACGCCCGGGGCTGCGAGTGACCCGAGATCCATGTTTCCACCGCCTGTGCCGCTGAAGAGGGTGGCCCGAAATCTAACGCCATCTGCGATGTCCGACTGACCGACGATCTGGCCGGCGGCGTTGATGCCGTTGGCACTGCCATAGCCGCCGCCGAGGGTGCCAAGATCCGTATTTTGACTGCCGGTGCCGCTGAACCGGACTGCGTGGGTGGAGGAATCTCCCTTAATAGAGGATGAGCCCACCATGATGCCAGCAGAGTTGAGGGCCGTGGAGTAGCTGGTGGTGCCGCCAAGGGTGCCGAGATTCTTTACCGAGTAGCTCTCCGCGCACAGCAAAGAGGCTGGCGCAAGCAGCAGGATGGCGAGGTGAAGGGGGAGTTTCATGCCGAACCGTGATCGCAGATGGGGGGGCGGTGCCTAGAGTTAACAGGCAACCGCGATCGAAATCACTCGACAGGGATAGGGGGCGAGGTCAACCGGGTAAAGCCGGAAATGCGCGGTTGTTCGCCATCCGCCGGGCTTCAGTCCTTCCGCGTCAGCTCGACAAACACATCTTCCAGAGTCGCGACATGGCGGAAAAGTGAGCGCAGCGGCCAGCCGTATTGGGCAGCGAGTTGGGCGATGCGTTCGCGGGAGTCGGTGCTGGAATCGACCCAGACGGTGTAGCGAGTCCAGTTTTCCTCCAGCGGCTCGGGGGTGACTTTCTTGACTTTTTCCATGCGGTTCAGCGCGCCGGCGACGACATCGGGGTCGGCTTGGATTTCCACCTGGATGCGGCCAGCGGCCCGCATTTCGCCGATGAGATTGGCTGGCGTGTCGGCGGCCTTGATGACGCCGCCGTCGATGATGATGACGCGGTTGCAGATCATTTCCACTTCAGACAGGATGTGGGTGGAGACCAGCACGGTGTGGGTCTCGGCGAGCTGGCGGATGAGTTCGCGGATCTGGCGGATTTGATTCGGATCGAGGCCGTTGGTGGGCTCGTCGAGAATCAGGAGTTCGGGATCGTGGACCAGGGCATCGGCTAGACCGACGCGCTGGCGGTAACCTTTGGAGAGGGTTTTGATCATCTTGCGCTTCACGGCTTCGAGCCCGCAGGTGTTGACGACGTCGCCGACGCGGCGGCGGGTGTCGCTGTTGCCGAGGCCTTTGAGTTGGGCGCGGAATTTCAGGTATTCACGGACGCGCATGTCTTCGTAGAGCGGAACGTTTTCCGGCATATAGCCGATTTTCCGGCGGGCTTCGATGGATTGGCGGAAGATGTCGAAATTCGCGATGGTGGCGGTGCCGGAGGTGGGCGGCAGGTAGCCGGTGAGCATCCGCAGGGTGGTCGTCTTGCCCGCGCCATTGGGACCGAGGAAGCCAACGATCTCGCCGCGTTTCACAGAGAAGGAAATGCCGCGGACCGCTTCGTGGCGGGCATAACGTTTGGTGAGTTGATTGACTTCGATCATGATTCCTGTGGACGTCGGATATGGGTGAAATTCACGCTTGAACGGTTGACGAGTTGCGGCCTGCCCCTTAATGAAGCCCTGTGCGTGGCGGGCCAAGCGGGAAATTCGCGGGCTCGCCACATCATTCTACCCATTTCACATGAACTCTTCGGTTTCGGCGCGACACAACGCAGACTTGATGGAAGCAAATTATGCCCGGTGGTGCGAGGACCCGAAGTCGGTCGATGCAACATGGGCCGCCTTTTTTGAAGGGTTTGAACTTGGATCCGCACAAATCAAGCGCAAGGAAGAGGCGGCAGCCACCGCGGTTTCCAACTCGCAAGCTTCTGATTCCGACACCGCCTTCTACGGTCGGGTGACGAGTCTCATCTACAATTACCGGACACTCGGCCACACGCAGGCCCACATCAATCCCTTGGAGGACCAACCGGAACGCAATCCACGGCTGCGCTCCGAGCAGTTCGGGCTTTCCGAGGCGGATCTCGACCGCGAGGTGTCGAACTCGTTTTTCCGCCACGGTGACAAGATGAAACTGCGCGACATGGTCGCCGGATTGGAGGCGACCTACTCGGCGAAGATCGGCTTCGAGTTCATGCATATCAACAACACGACCGTCCGGCATTGGATCCGTGAGCGGATCGAAATGCATGCCCAGCGGTCCATCGCCACTCCGGAGAAAAAACTCAACTGCCTCTACTGGGTGCTCGAATCCGAGGCGTTCGAAAATTTCCTCGGCAAGCGTTTCCTCGGTGAAAAGCGTTTCTCTAACGAGGGCGGCGAAGGGGCGATGATCATTCTCAACGCCCTGCTCGAAGCCTGCCCGTCCAGCGGCGTGAAGGAAATCGAAATGGGCATGTCCCACCGCGGGCGGATGAACATCCTCGCGAATTTCGTGAGGAAAGCGCTCACCACGGTGCTTTACGAATTCACGCCGAACTACGAGCCGGGCCTTGTCGCTGGTGATGGCGATGTGAAATACCACCTTGGCTACGAGAGCATTCGTGAACTCGCCGACGGTAAGGTGCGCGTCAGCCTCGCGGCAAACCCGAGCCATCTTGAGGCCGTCAATTCCATCGTCGAGGGCAAGACTCGCGCCCGTCAACGGATTCTAGCAGAACAAGTCGGCGGTGAAATCGACCGTAACCAAGTGCTCCCCATCCTGCTTCATGGCGACGCCGCTTTCGCTGGCCAAGGATCCGTCGCGGAGGTGCTCAATCTCTCCCAGCTCAAGGGCTATCGCACCGGTGGCACGATCCATCTCATCATCAACAACCAGATCGGCTTTACCACCTCGCCCGCGGATGCCAGGTCGTCGGACTACGCGACCGACGTGGCGAAGATGATCGATGCGCCCATCCTCCACGTAAACGGCGAGGATCCGATGGAGCTCTATTGGACCGCGTTGTTTGCCCTCGAGTTCCGTCAGAAATTCGGCCGCGACATCGTCATCGACATGTATTGCTACCGCCGCCAAGGCCATAACGAGGCGGATCAGGCGGCGTTCACCCAGCCGATCGTCGCCAAGAAAATTGCCGA
>JBBQDJ010000358.1:0-4667 GCA_038319595.1 Verrucomicrobiales bacterium | reverse complement strand
CTCGAAGAATATCACCCGCGGCATCGTCCACGTGACTGCCACTTTCAACAACACCCTCGTCAGCGTGACCGATCCAAGTGGCATTGCCATCGGCTGGTCCAGCGCCGGCAAGATGGGATTCAAGGGTTCACGCAAGAGCACGGCCTACGCCGCTCAAGTGGTTTCGCAAGACGCCTGCCGTCAAGCGATGGGACACGGTCTCAAGGAAGTCGATGTCCGCGTCAAGGGTCCCGGCTCCGGCCGCGAATCTGCCGTGCGTGCCGTCCAAGGTCTCGGTCTTGAAATCCTCTCGATCCGCGATGTGACTCCGATTCCTCACAACGGTTGCCGCCCTAAGAAGGCTCGCCGCGTTTAATCCAACCCTCTTAGAAATTCTTATATGGCACGTTATACAGGACCTCGCGCAAAGATCAGCCGCCGCTTCGGTGTCTCCCTCTTTGGCCCTTCCAAGGCATTTGAACGCCGCAATTTCCCACCAGGCCAGCACGGTGTCCGTGCCGGTCGTAAAAAGAAGAGCGAATACTCCGTCGCTCTCGGTGAAAAGCAGAAGCTTCGTTTCCAATACGGGGTGCTCGAAAAGCAATTCCGTGGTTATTACGAAGAAGCCGCCCGCCGCCGTGGGGTGACCGGTGTGATCATGCTGCAACTGCTCGAGCAACGTCTCGACAATGTGGTCTATCGCGCTGGATTCGGAAATACCCGTCAATCCGCCCGCCAGATCGTCAACCATGGCCATATCCTCGTGAATGGCCGCACCGTTGATATCGCCAGCTTTCAAGTGAAGCCCGGTGACGTGATCAAGGTCGGAGGCAAGCCTTCTTCCCAACAGCTCGTGCTCCGCATGACCGACCTCACCCAGGCTTCCCCGGGTGTCGATTGGCTCGATGTGAACAAGGACAAGCTGGAAGCCACGGTTTCACGCGTTCCAGAACGTTCGGATATTGAACCGCTCGTCAACGAGCAGCTCATCGTCGAGCTTTACAACCGCTGATCCGGCCTCTGCCGAAATTGGATTTTCAAAACGTCCGGACGCAAGTCCGGGCGTTTTTTGTTGGTATTGTTGAATTCAGAACGAGGAAGAATCCACCATCGAACTGAACTCCCTATTGTCGCGTAAAGCTCATTGTGGCGGATGGCGTGCTGAACGTGGTTGATGCGTCTCGCAGCAATAACGCACAAAGAGAGGCGTTGCGGCGAGACGCCGCAACCACATTGTCACGGACTCGCTCCGCCTCAATCGCTTCGGCCCACTAAAGATGTCTGAAGAAATGCATTAATGGGATTGGTCAAGAGGGCCCGTCACGAGTCCGGTCGGAGTGGTCGATGAATTCTGTGAGAGAGGGTGAATTGGCGGGACTCCTCAGTCAGTTCAAATGAAGTCGGGATTCAAATCATCGATCCTCAAGTAAACTACACGCCCTCCTTGCCATGGCATTCTGACCGCGTATGGTCTCCGCCAAGCCTGCCATGACGCCGTTTTTGAGGAAAATCCTGGGGATGAATTGGGTGCTCGTGCTGGTGATGTACGGGCTCCTGGTCTTCGGCGTTTTCATGATCGAAAGTGCGGCGAGGCACCTTTCCGTGACCAAAGCCGCCCTCGATCAGTTCGGAAGTGCGGGTGCTTATTTCGCCTCGAAGCAGAAGACGTTCATTCTGATAGGCAGTGTCGCCTATTTCGCGGCGGCGTTCATCGATTACCGCTGGATTCGCTGGTTGGGACTACCGGTGTATCTGGTGAGCTTGGGATTGATGTTGATGGTGATGAACCAGGAGGATAAAATGGTCCATCAATTAAACCTTCCCGGCGGCCTGACCTTCCAACCCGCCCAACTCGGAGTGACGGCGGGAATCTTGCTGATCGCTTGGTTGATTCAGGATCTGCCCAAACTCCACCGCTGGTTCGGTGCGCCTTTTGTTAGGATCGGCATCATCGGCGTCATCGCTGTGGTTCCGTTTTTTATGGTGATGAAAATGGGTGACATGGGATCGGCGCTGGTGTGGATTCCGGTTTCCATCGTCGCCCTAATCGTCGGCGGTATTCCGTTTCGTTATCTCACGTGCATGACGTTTCTCGGTGTCGGTCTGCTGCCATTAGTCTATTTCGTCGCCCTACCGCTGGTCTCGAAGCGGGGTCCAGAGCGGATCGATATTTGGCTGCGGATGATGCAAGGCAAGGAAGTGGACATTCAGGGAGATGCCTATTCGCCATATTACATCTCGATGGCGGTGGGCAAGGCAGGCTGGAAGGGCGTGGGCTACAAGGCCACGGTGGAAAGCGGTTCTCTGCTGGCCAAAGGCTTTGGTTCGAAAACCACCGCGCACAACGATTATATCTTCGGCGTAATCGCAGAGGAACTCGGATTTCGCGGTAGTTTGCTGCTGCTCACGGCGTTTGCCCTGCTGCTGATTCAAGGGCTCTTCATCGCGTTTTACAGCCGTGATGTGTCCGGACGTTTGCTGGTATGCTTGATCGTGGCTTTGTTTTTCGCCCACATCTTCGAGAGCATCGGAATGTGTGTGCTGATCATGCCCGTCACCGGAATCCCGATGCCGCTGATCAGCTACTCGGGAACTTTTGTGGTGATCTGCATGTTCCTGTTAGGTCTGGTGCAGAGCGTCTGGATCCACCGAAACTGGAAACCGGAACCCAAGGTCAAACAGGAGGAGAGCGGGAAATAAGGGGAAGGGATCTCTGGTCCCTTTTTCTTGGGTGGATGGACCGGAGATCCATCTCTCTTAGTGAATCAGACCCCGCCCAGCGCCTCGTCGATGACTTCGAGCATGAAATCCGCATCCGCCTGATGGATGCACATCGGTGGTTTAATTCGCAGCGTGTTGCCGAAAAGTCCGCCCTTGCCGATGAGCAGGCCGAGGTCCTTGCATTTCTCGAAAGCGGCCGCGCACTCGGCCGTGGCCGGCGCTTTGGTGCCGCGATCCTTGACCAGTTCGACACCTAACATAAGCCCCTTGCCACGGACTTCACCGATAAGGGAATGTTTCTCTGCGAGCTTGTTGAAACCGGCAGTTAGATAGGCTCCAACCTCAAGCGAGTTTTTCTGGAGTCCTTCCTTCTCGATCACCCGCAGGACCGCGCGGCCCTGCGCCATGGCAACTGGATTGCCGCCGAAGGTGTTGAAATGAATGCGGCTGGCGAGAACCTGCGCGATCTCAGGCGTGGTGACGACCGCCGCCAACGGGCAACCATTGCCGATTCCTTTCGCCATGGTCACGATATCCGGCATGGCTCCCTGGGTTTCGAATCCCCAGAAATGGGTGCCGGTTCTGCCGAAGCCCGCCTGCACTTCATCCGCGATGCAGAGGCCGCCGAACGAGCGGGCCTGGGCGTAGGCTTCCTTGAGATAACCGTCAGGAAAAACCACGGTGCCGCCGACTCCTTGGATCGACTCGGCGATGAACGCTGCGATTTTTCCTGATGTGGCGTAGCGGACCGTTTCGCCGATGTCGGCGGCGTATTTCTTCCCCGCATCCGGATCGTCCATGCCGAATTGCCCGCGATAGCTATCCGGCATCATCGCATGATGGACGCCGTGGGAGTGGGGGACATTGAACTTCCAGGTGTGATGCGAGGTGAGAGCCATCGAGCTCGGGCTGCCACCGTGATAGGCGTTTCGCAGGGCGATGACGTCGTAGTTCTGAGTGTAGGCACGAGCCATCAGAACAGCGAGATCGTTGGCCTCAGAACCGGAGTTGACGAAATAACAGACTTTGAGATCGCCGGGCATTTTCGCGGCAAGCTCCTTCGCATAAAGCGCGATTCCGGGATTTAGATAGATCGTGGTGGTGTGAGTGATCGTCTCGTTCTGCAGCGTCGTCGCGGCCAACACTTCCGGATGGCAATGCCCGACGCTGACGGTGACGATGCCGCCGAACCCGTCGAGATAACGGCGGCCAGTTTCATCGTAAAGGTATTGGGCCTTGCCCTCCACGATCGCGATCGGCTTCTTGTAATAGTGGAAGATCGCCGGATTCACGAACTCCTTGCGCAGCGCGAGAATTTCCTCGGGCGAAGGGCCGTCGTAGGGCATCGGGGTGTGATCGAATGGAGGAAGGGTGGCCATGGCATTGGAGAGTTACGAGTGGATGGGGACGGGTGAAATTTTTCGAAAAAACAGATAGAGTGCGAAGGACAGGCCGAAGCCGACAAACCAAGCCTGCTGATAGAGTGCGGTGAGAAACGGGTGGGCCCCGGTAATGACGCCCGTTTGCACAAGAAATCCAGGCAGATTCGGAAGCACCGCCAGGAAAAATGCGGCGAGCGCGGCGAGGCTGAATCCACGGGTGTAGGTGTAGATGCCCTGTGCTTGATAGAGCTGGGCGACATCGAGATGCTTCCGCCGCAGCACATGATAGTCGGCGATCATGATGCCGGCGATCGGACCGAGCAGCGCGCCGTAGCCAATGAGCCAAGTAAAAATGTAGCCACCGGGGTCGGCAACCAGCTTCCACGGCATCATCAAGATCCCGATCAAGGCGGTGATCATCCCACCGGTGCGGAAGCTGATTTTTCTGGGTGCGAGATTGGAGAAATCGTTCGCCGGTGATACCACGTTGGCCGCAATGTTGGTGGAGAGGGTTGCCACGGCGAGTACGATGAGAGCCAGCGCGGAAAGCCATTTGTTCCCGACTTTTCCCACAACCGCGACGGG
>JBBQDJ010000357.1:0-4683 GCA_038319595.1 Verrucomicrobiales bacterium | reverse complement strand
TAGTGACTCGCTCTGCGTCTGTTCTCGCGCTTCTTCCAGGGCCTTCCTTTCAGCAGGTGGCGTGTCATCTTTCGGGTTTGCGAGTCCGTTCCATTTGGCACGGACTTCGAAAAAACGGGCCTGCTTCGCCTCGTCCACTTTGGGCAGTGCTGCGACAAGCTCGGCGCGCAGGGACTCCAGTTCCTTTGTATATTTCCCGAGCAACTCCGTGCCTCGTGGGTTCAGTGGGATTTCCAGCACCTTCGAAGACTTTGGAGCCTCGACGGACTCCTTTACGAATGCATCGTCTGGATCGACTGCTGCCACCGAGTGAGGTGAAAAGGCGGGCATCAAAGCCGCCATTGCAAAGGCAAATAGGTTTTTGGGGATGTGTGAGGTTTTCATTCGTCTTTTTCCTTAATCTTTCTTCCCTGCCGTTATGGCATTTTCTGGATCAGTTCTACAGCCTTGGTCGCGAGTCGCTCGCCGACAATTCCGATTTGATCTTTTGGATAATGCAGATCTCCGCCTGGCTTGCCGGCTTCACCGCCATTGAGATCGTCCGTGTCGATCCAGCCGCAATGTTCGCGGTCTTCAGCGAGTTTCATCTGCACTTCGCGGACTTTGATCCAGCTGGGTTTATCCATGTAAGCGTCGCTGATGCGACCGATCACGAAGTTGATTTCCTGGCGGTTCAGGTCGGTTTTCAGGCGCTCCAGAACCCTGAGGAAACTTTGTTCATAGGCATCACCCAAGCCGCGCATTCCGTCCGACTCTCCCTGCATCCAGATCAGTGTCACTGAGTCAAATGATTTGCCGGTGGTGACTTTGAGGATCGTTTCGAGTAGCGGGGGATAGAGTTCGCCGTGATGCTTGTCCTCGCTGTTAGGTTTCGAATGATCGGGGAATTGAAAATGATCTGGATACTTGAAGTCCTTATCCCAAAAGCGGATGCCACGGCCAGGCTTGCATTGATGGGCAATGGTCACGTTTTCCGTGGTGAAAGCCTGTTCTGCGATTTTGATGAAACCTGCTTTGAGGCCGTCGGTCATATTCGACTGGCCGGCGAGAATGAAAAGATGATTTCCACTAGCCTCAGTCTTGTTAGAATCAACCTGCTGGGATTGTGCAACGGCCGCGCCGAATCCCATCAGGGCTGCTATGGCTGCCCACGAAACCATCTTCAGTGTGAGTCGATTCGGTTTCATGCTACTGCTGATACACCGGGATGTAGCGGTGGGGAGTGCCGAGGATGATGATGGACATCGGGGTTTTGTGAGGGTGGATCTCCGGCTTTTCGGCGGTGCCTTCGTTCCATGAGCCGTCAGCATTTTGGAGGGAGATCAGGGAATCGCGGATCTGGGGATACCATTTTGCGTAGTGCTCGTCGCCGGCCTGCACCATGGCCTGCATGGCATAGTAGTGGGCGTAGTGGAACTCGCCGATTTCCTTGCGATTGAAAATCTTGGGGCTGTTCTCGAGGTAGCGGATGGAGGCTTGCACCCACTCGGTGTCGCGCATGCCGCAGAGCTGGGCGGCGTAGGCTCCGCCGCCGGTGCAGGCGAGGGTGCCACCGCTGTTGCCCTGGTATCCGAAGCCACCGGATTTTTCGTTCCATACCTGGTCGCGCAGGTAGCCGACGACGCGGTCGATCGTTTCCGTCGGCACAAGAATCCCGGCTTGGCGGGCGGAGGCGAGTGAGACGAAGACCATGGCCGTGACCGAGGTGTCTTGTCCGGCGTCCGGGCGCGCATTGTAACGCCAGCCGCCGAGGGGGCTCTGGGCGCGCAGGATGATCTGCACGGCGCGCTCGAGGGCGGCCTGGATCTTTTTGTTGTCTTCCGTCTTGTTGGTCATGCCCCACATTTCCGACATGGCGAGAGTGAATAGCCCGTGCTCATACATTCCCCCCATCACGCCGGTGGAGGACTCCTCGGATTTCTTGAGCAGGAAATCCTTGGCACGGTCGAGCGCAGCTCCGTTGCGGCCGAAGCCGGGGAAATCACCTTTCACCATGAAGGACATGAGGCCGAGCGAGGTGCCGGCGATCTCGAAGTTTCCGTCCTTGGAAGTCCACGAGCCGTTGGGATTCTGGGTGGTGATCAGGAATTGCAAACCGCGCTCGATGGCGAGATCCGCGGCTTCGGTGAGTTCGGGGGCGGTTGGGCTGGCCTCATCTTGGGCGAGGATGGGGGAGAAAAATCCGAATGACCAAATACCCAAATACCCAAGGAATGACGAAGGACGAAATCCTAAGTGTTTTCGTGTAGGCCGTTTTTTAAAATTTGGTTTTTCGGACTTCATTGGGTGCTTGGGTATTTGGGTGTTTCGATCATTCATTTTGCGACCCTTTCGTAGTAGTTTTTCAAGGTGGCCCGGAATTCGAGGGGAAGTTCGCGGGCGAAGTTTTGGTTGAGTGCCGCGCGGTTGCGGGTGCCGAGGATTTCCCACTCGGATTTCTTGTCCTTGGGGGCCTCTCCGCTGACGAAATCCGAGACGAAGCCGACGGTGTCGGATTCGGAGAGGTCGGTGGTTTCCGACTCGGTTATCACGGGGTCGGAGCTGGAAGAAGCCGGGGGCACGGCGGTGTTGAGGATGAGGGCTTGTTCGATGATGAAGTGGCGCAGGGTCTTGTCGGCGGCTTGCTGGGCGGTGGCTGACTCTGCCTTTTTGGAAGCGCTGAGGGAACCTGCGATCGGCATCAATTGTTCATGGGCGGCGACCAGCATCGGGTGAACAGATGGGCCTTCGAGTTCGGCTTTTGTGAGTTTCTCAGCGGCAGCGGTCAACTTGGTCTGGGCTTTAGCGAGAGCCGGGAGATCCTTGTCGGCGGTGCCTTGCGTATCGCGCAGGAGCTGGCGGTGCTTGCTGGCGAGGTCAAGGGCGGCGATGAGGCGATTGAGTTCCGGCGGGGAGGCGCTTGTCACTTCGATGGCAGGCAAGCCGTTGAGCATGGTGATGATGACCAGGAGTTGCTCGGAGTTCGCAGTCAGGGCTTTCTCTGCGGCCAACATCGGATCGGCGGCGGGTTGGCCGGATTCGATGAGCTTGGCAGCTTCTCCCATGAGGGTGGCGGGTGCGCCGAAATCGACCGTGAGATCGATTTCTCCGAGTTTCTCCTTCACCTTTTCGTCGAGCTGCTTGAAGTCGATGGTGCCTGCGACCTCGGTGAGGAGGCTTCCGTATTTCAAGGTCTCCGAAGCGAGCGCCTGCTGCAGGGCGAGCGTGTCTTTCGCTGCCGCGTTCTCACGGAGCTGGCGCTGGCGGAAGGCGAGCACGGCGGCATCGGACTGCGCCTCGTGGAGAAACTCGACGATCTCCGCGACGTATCCGGTTTGCACCGAGATCTCGGCGACGAGTCCCTGCACCTTGGATAGTGATTCGATGGCAATTTTTTGGATATCGGCCGCGCCCTCCCCATCGCCGTCTTCCATGGCGAGAAGGGCGTCCTCGACATCCGAAGCGGCGAAGACGAGCGGTGTGCCGACATCGAGGCGCGCTGCGACGAGATCGAGGCTGGGTGCAATGTCGGTGAGGCAGGCCAGGAGGTTTTTCTGTGGAGCGAGGAGGGGTGTGATTGATTTCTTGTCGGCGACCTTCGTCGCTGCGATCAGGTCATTCTGGCCGCCGACCACGTCCGCCATGCCCTCGCTGGCCTTGCCGACGGATTGCTCGAAGGCGATGAGCTGCTGGAGAAGGTTGAGCTGGACTAATTGCCCTGCGGCGAGTTCGCGTGCTTCGGTGAGGGCGGTGGAGGCCAGCTCCTGGTGCTCGAGGGCGTCCTCGGCTCCTTTTTCCTGAAGGGTCTTCGTCGCAAGATCCATGGCCTTCGCGGCGCCTTCAATGCGCCCGAGAAGAGGGAGAACTTCTTTTGAAGGCTTCGCTCCGTCACCGGCGAGTTCCTTGAGAAAATCGTGAATCTCCGTTGTGAGGGATTGCTGGTCGGCCACGAGGTCTTTGGCATTTTTCTTGTCGAGTGCGACTTCCTCGGTTTGCTCGAGCAGGCCGATCTGGCGGGTTTCCATCTGCTCCAGCGCACCGACGCGATTGGTGGCATCAGAGACGAGTGTGGAAACGCCGAGGGCTTTCTGGGCCAGTTCTACCGACCAGCGGTTGAGGATGGATTCGAACTCGCGCAGGGATGCGATTGCTCCGCGCTGAGCCTCTACGGCCTCGTTCTTGGAGCCAGCGCCAATTTTAGCAACGGCTTCGGTCATGAGGGTTTCGGCGCGGAGACGGAAATCGTCGGTGGGTGGAACGGGCGGCATCGCCATGTCGAAGAGACGGGTGCGGGCAGCGGGGATGGCAGGCAGAGGGGCGAGGACGTGGGCATCGCGCAGCTGCCCCTGGCGTTTCGGTATCTCCGGAGCTTGCCCGCCGAGGTCTGCCAGTTTTTCGCAGGTGGAAAGGAGCTCCTGTTGGCCGGAAATGAGGGCGGCGAGTTTTTCCCGGAGGTCGCGGTTTAGCGCGTATTCGGAGCCGCTGCGCATC
Organism: Verrucomicrobiales bacterium; assembly: GCA_038319595.1. Classification (GTDB taxonomy): domain Bacteria; phylum Verrucomicrobiota; class Verrucomicrobiia; order Verrucomicrobiales; family Akkermansiaceae; genus Luteolibacter. Next base: position 213 of record JBBQDJ010000357.1, on the reverse strand, counting down.
GTGAACTCCGCCTCTAACAGCGGGCGGATGAGCGGGTATTGGAACGTGGCGGCCTCGGCGGTCTTGCCTTCCCGGGCGAGCGATGCGGTCTTGCGGATGGAGCCGGTGATGTCGGCGGTGCGCAGCGCATAGATCCGGCGGTTGAGGCCGAGCACGGCGAGCGGCCGCTTTTGGTAACTTATGCCTTTGGTCAATTTATCGAGGAGTTGATCC
>JBBQDJ010000356.1:0-4698 GCA_038319595.1 Verrucomicrobiales bacterium | reverse complement strand
CAAGGAATACGCCTTGCACGCCGGCGACATCCAGAACCGCACCACCGGCACGCTGGTCTCGATGGATGCCGGCACCGCCACTCCGTTCTCACTGCAAACACTCGAAGACCGCGGTATCCTCTTCGTCGCCCCCGGCGATGCAGTTTACGGCGGCATGCTCGTTGGTGAAAATCCACGCGTCGGTGACCTTCCGGTCAACCCAGTTAAAGAGAAGCACCTCGACAACATGCGTTCGTCCGGCAAGGACAAGACGTCCAAGTTGACTCCTGCCCTGCGTTTCTCGTTAGAGCGCGCCATCGAATACATCGATGCCGACGAGCTCGTGGAAGCCACTCCGCAGAACATCCGCCTGCGCAAGCGCATTCTCGACGCCAACGCCCGCAAGCGCGCCTCCAAAGGCCCCAGCGTCGAAGACCGCAGCGGCCGCTAACGTGGCGGCGGTTTTCAACCGCCAAGCCTTCATCTCAAAAAAGCCCCTCGTGAAAACGAGGGGCTTTTTTATGATCCGCCAAGCTTTAAATATTGCCAAAACATCCAAATTGGATATTTTAGCACTCATGTTGAGCTTGGATAGACAACGCTTAGAAACGGTGTTGGGACTTTTGGGTGAACTGCTGGCTGTCGAAAAGAAAGAAGCCTTCCATCTGGTTGTATGCGGTGGATCGGCCTTGATCGCTCGTGGGGTGGTGTCCCGGGCCACGCAAGACGTAGATTTGTTAGCTTTACGAAACTGGGACCTTGAGGATTTGAAAGCGCTGGCACCGGATGCCCGAGAAATCGAACAGGCACTGCGCTGGGTGCTCCGTGAGATTCCTGGCCTAGCTCATCGCGAGCGGCTTCCCGAAATAGTCACCTACCTTGGTCATGCAGGACTTGATGAACGATTCCAGAAGTAAACTGCTCAATCAGTTAGTCGGATTTCTTTGGCGGCAGTGGACTTCACTGGGCGTCCCGGGAAACCGTGTCTCTGCTGGAGGATGCCTTATCGACCCGGAAGCGTTGGTGCTGATCACCACCGAGCTAGGGCGTCACGACGCGCGTCTGCTAGATTCGTCGCTTGACTGGCTCCAGGCCAACGGCCGATGGGTGAACTTGCAACGTCTGAAAACCCTGCACGGACAATGGCCGAACGCGGACCCAAGGGTGCTGGGCGCTTTCGCCACAGTGTTGGCGGAGCAGTCCACTCTTCGCAAATGGGAAACACTGAAGGAAAAAAGGCCGCAATTCGCCGCCGATCATGAAGAGATTTTATCCATCTCCAGCGACGGGACCGCCGTACCAATCCTTGGCGATCCGGATGCCCGTTTCCGGCGATTCGGTCTGTTGCGTTCGCAATGGAAACCAAGGAGGAATTGCCGTTTCCCGCCACCGGACCGGGTTGAAAACCTATTGTTCATGCTGCGCTCGCTTTTCGGCGTGAACGCGCGGGCCGAAATCATGGCCTGGCTGCTAACCCATGAGAGCGGACATCCTGCCGAAATCTCCCGGGCGACCGGGTATTTTTCCAAATCGATTCAAACGACGCTGAACGAGATGGAGCAGTCAGGTCACCTCCGCTCGGCACGGGATGGCCGTGAAAAGCGCTTCTGGCTGCAGCGCGGGGACTGGGACTTTCTGATACCAAGGAGGGAACCCTTGGTGCTTCCGCGCTGGGTGAACTGGTCGCCGATATTTTATTTCGCACAACGAACACTCGAATTGCTGAAGGATCCAGTCGAGCCGACTGCTTCGGAAAATTTGCGAGCGATCCAACTGAGAGGTTTTCTGGACGAAATCCTGCCGCGTCTCGGTCAGTCGGGTTTCACTACTGTGCTCAGTGCTCATCGCGGAATGAAAGGCAGTGAACTCACGGCTGCGGTCCTGAAGGATGTCGAAAGACTCGGAATTCTGCTAGATTCCGACTTCAGGGAAAAGTGACCAGCAGAGGATGGAAAGTGTTCACACTACCCATGGAGCCCACCAATCTATCAGCCAACAAACCATCAGATTTTTAAGTCTCCACAAGAGAACCATTCCTCCCACCGGTCGCCAGTATTCAAATTCTTGCCACATCAAAAGCAAACGGCTCCTCCCATTCCGGGGGGGCACCCTCCCAGCCAACCAGGAAATGCCGACCGTATTGCACGCGACCCTTCAAGCTCCGCAACGCGCTAACAAGTGGATCCTGCGCCGACAATCCCAACAACAGCAACCGCTCGTCTTTCTCATCCAGTGCCACCGCGAGCATCGCACGCAGAATTTCAGGATCATCGTTCTCACACGCAATCGCGGTGGCCTTTCTCAACGGAACAACCTGCCCCGCTCTGCGCAAGCGCACACTCGCGAAGGAATTCCACAACGGACGCAACGCGGCGATAATCGGCGGATAGGCTTGGATCCGCAAGCGCTGGAATCCACTTTGATCCCATATGCCCATCATGCCGTGGATGACCCCATCGCACTCCGCGACCAAGAAATCTTCAATCGTTAGATCCCGCCATGCAGGCTTGCCCAAGTCCACTAGATTCACGATTCCCGCAAAACTCCGCCTCTCCGAAGATGCATTCAACAGAATCTGCATCGCTTCGAGGTCGGCCCGAGTTGCGCGGCGCACTTGGTATTTACTGGGCCTCGCAATTCTCTGCGTAGGCAGCAGCCAGCTCACGTAACGGCCGGCCGGCCGATATTCCGGCAGCCCGCCACGCCGACCGGTCAGCATTTCAAACGCCCTAACATTTTCTTCCAGAACCAAGGTTTGCGCCCACTCGCCCGGACGAAATACCACCTTCCGAAGTACCGCAAATCCCCGGGCCAGCAACGGCGATCCCTGCCAATCCGGATGAATCCGCAAATCACTCAGGTAACGCATGGGCATTCCACCACCTAACCCAATCCGGCGTGTGCCGGCGGAGAAAACCCCCACCGCCCTTCCACCATTTTCAAAGGCCGCCCACACGCAGGGTTCTTCCGCCTGCACCCGCGCACCTGCGAAAAAGTCAGGATCGCGCTCGAAGCAAAGCCGGATCCGCGACCCCATCGGAGTGGCGCGGAACAAGTCCTCAAGCGCTGCATGATCGGCTTGGACAGCCGGGCGAATGGTTAGTCCAGCCACGACGCCACCTCCCCGGGGGTGAATTGAGTGAGCAAGACGGGCAATTTCACATCACCGATCCGACAGCCGCGATGCCGCGCCAAAGAACTTGCCAGTTTCGTGCTCCACTCATCCGGTAACCGGCGTATTTGCAGCGGCCCGAGCTGACGCAAGGCAAGTGCCTGATCGAAATACGGGTTCTGCCGTAGTAACGATTCAACTGCTCCCGCCCGCAGTGGATCTTCCAGCCAGAGCGCATACCCGGGCCGCTCCGGGTCAGCCACCATGAACCCGTGACTACCGCTGGCCATCAATGCCTCAAGCACTTGGCACTCAATGAGTTTTTCACCAACCAAATCGGAACCCAATCCCGCCCGGCCGACGAAACGAAGGCGCGGCAAGCCATCCGAACCACGTCCAGTCACCTGCACCCGGTCGCCGCTGCGGTAGCGGAACAGTCCGCCGCCCGTTGTAATGAGAACCTCGTAGATTCGATCTAACTTGAGATTAAAAATTTCGATGAATCGCCCTTCATCATCGAGAAACTCATGCCAATGGCATTCACTCGCGAGTCTTGGACTGCCGTCGATGGCATCGGGCACAGAAGTGATTCCTTCGGTCGCCAGAAGTCCCTTTGCCTCGATGGGAATACCGCCAAGCTGCTCACTGAGACGGGGGATCCACGGCGCGCTCGACGCATCCGCCCAGCAGCTCACCAGCGCGAGCCGGGGCCATAAGTCACGCCAGGAGAAATCCCCCCGCATTCGGCGCAGCGCGGTATCGATTCCTAGCAAAAACGTGGGACTCCACACCGAGATCACACTCAAGTCCGGCGTGGCTAACAACGCCGTTGCCGTTTCCTCAAACACCGCTTCCGGCCGCCCGCTCAACTCGGGAATGACTAACCATTTTGCCAGTTTTTCACCCACATCCTCCGGGAAATAGGCGGCGTCACTGGTCATGCCTACCGGCAAGCCACCCGGAGCAACTTCCGGCTTCATGCCGGGCGGCGATATCGCCCAATAGGCCCTGCCTGCAAACACTTCCGGTCGGCGCTGCTGCCAACTTGAAAACCACGTTGCAAGTCCACGCGCGAACTCGTGCTGCAAGCCCTCGCTGATAGGAATCCATTTCGCCTGTGACGAGGTGCCGGACGTTTTTTCGAATCCAATAATCTTGTCGCAAGCCAACACATCGCCTTCTCCTGCAGCCACCCGTTCGATCCACTGCCGATGCTCCTCGTAGTCCATCGGTGGAATCGCGGATCGAAAGTGTTCAGGGCTGCGAATCGAACTGAAATGATAGGCACGACCGAACGCGGTGTTCGCCTGCTTTTCCAGCAACTCCCGCAGCCTGAACCATGGATCTGCCGCAGGAATGGACCACTTGTCCAAAGATTCTAACAATGCCTCGGCCCGTGGATTCATGGAAGGGTTCCCGTTCCCTCGCGAAAGGCGGTTAGTGCGCCGCGCCTCAGGTTGGATTCATCCATTTCGGTGAAGCATACCAACTCTTCACCGCGTGAGTAGCCGGGATTGCGTTCCAGGAAATAGCGAACCCAGGTGTTGCCCTCCCGTTCGATGGCCAACTCTTCCCGCAAGTGTCCCTGGCTCGCTGGAAAGCGGATC
>JBBQDJ010000355.1:0-4711 GCA_038319595.1 Verrucomicrobiales bacterium | reverse complement strand
GCTTTATCGAGTGATAGGTTGAAGGAGGACGAAGCATTCGGACCTTCTGTCAGCTTTGACTTGGATCCAGTGACGGTAACCGTCGGTGCGGTCGTTCCTCCACCGCTGGCGAGGGTGACGATGTATGAATCGTTGCCCGAGATGGAGTAGTAGTCCGCGGAGAATTTATAGTTGTCCAGAAATCCGGGAATGGTCTGGTTATAGAGATCGATGCTCGCCTTGAAGCACACCGTCTTGCCATTGATTTTGTTCATCGTTTCCACAGGGATGAGCAGAGCGCTTTCCGGATAGCTGGCCGATGAAAGGGCGACAAACCCCACGCTTGGAGCATTCAGGATTCCGGTTTCGACGAGAACCATTTCGTCCGATTGGCGGGTGTAACGGCCGCACTGCAAGGATTCGAGCTTGATGGCTTCCGCCGGCAGCAAATGAAAGGTGCAGAGGAAAATGACGAGGGCGATGAGGGTGCGGTGCATGGAGGTAGAGGTTGCGGGGTGTTGATAACACGCAGTCAGGGTCCGCGCAATGAAATTGAAAGTAGTGTTCGCTGGTCAAAAAACTTCGTTGAATCAGCATTCGTTCATCGTTCATCATTCATCGGGACTATGACCCTGAGAAACAGGATGGCCTGCCGTTCGTCCCAAGAGAACGATCCAAGCCGCCGACAGGCCCATGGCCATGACCGTGATCCACAGAATTGGTGGACTGAAATGATAGAGCATGATCCCCAGCGAAGGACCGACCATGATAGCAGTACTCCAAGAGATGGACATGACACCCTGATAGCGGCCGCGCATTTCATCCGGTGCCAAGCTGGCCATGTAGCCGGCGCTCACTGGCATCGCGATCATCTTGCCCAAGGTGAAAACGATCACGCTGGTGACCAGCAGCGGTAGCGACGCCCCAAGACAGTTGATGCCCATCCCGATCCCAATCAGCGCATATCCCGCCGCGATAATTCTAACCGGGGTGAACCGGCGGGTGAAGCCGGTGAGTGGTAATTCTAGGCAGGCGATCAGGATGCCGTTCAATGCCATCAGAAAACCATAGGTGCGTTCGTCAAGTCCCGCGCCCAAGGTCGTTTGGAGGCTGTAGGTGCAGCTCATTTGCAGAAATACCAGAGTCATCAGGAAGGACGCAGTGCATGCCATGAGAAACGGGGTATTGCACCGTATGTGCTTCAAGGCATGGCTCCATCCGCGCATGGCTGCGTGGGTGATAGGGCGTGCCTTGAGTCCGAACAACACGGTAAGTCCGAGGATGAGAGTGGTACCCGCGTCCACAATGAATAACGCCATGAATGAGTTTTTCGCCATCAATCCCGCCGTGGCCATCCCGGAAGCGAAACCGATGTTGACCGCCCAGCGCTGGCAGGAAAACGCACGGATCCGCAGTGCCGGCGGGACCAGATCGGCGATGAGTGCTCCGGCCGCCGGTCCGTAGAGTCCGGAGAACAGCCCGGTCATGAAAGTCGCCGTGGCGAGCTCCCCGACTGCACTGACTTGGGAAATCAGCAGCATGAATCCTGCCGAACCCGCGCAGGAAATGAGCATCGTCGGCTTACGACCGATTTTGTCCGCCAGATAGCCACCGATCACGCCCGCGCACAATCCGCCCGCACCGTAGGCACCAAGCGTCAAGCCGATGATTTTCCCCTCATACCCGCGTTGCGTGAGATAGATGGTTAGAAACGGAATCACGAAAGTCCCGAAGCGGTTCACGAGCGTGCCGCTGAAAAGGATCCAATACTGCCCAGGCAGTGATTTGAGATCCTCTAGCAGCGTCGTGGGGCGTTGTTTCGTGGCCGCCTTCATTACCATCCCCACAGCTTGCCATATTCTTCCAGTGGTCTTTTCAACAAGGTATGATCATGCAACCAGGTTACGGGGAAATAGATCCGCCTCAGGGGGGAGACAGCGACACGGTATTTGATGGAGATCTTCACTACCGGACCGATACTCAAAATGTAAAGATTCAACCGCTTCAAATGCCTTGCCGCAAGGAAATCAGTTGGATTTCGCGCCGTGGCCATCACCCTTTGCGGAATTTCCGCCACTCGCGGATGGTTTCGAGAAACGGCTTTGCATAGCGCTGAACCTTTGCCTCGCCAATGCCAGGGATCAGCAGGGCTTCGGCATCATTGACCGGCTGATAGCGGGCGAGCGCTTCGAGAGTTTTGTTAGCAAAAATGACGTAGGATGGCACATCCTCTCGCTTGGCCAGTTTCTCACGGACATCGCGAAGCATGGAGTATAGCTGAGGATCGTGGCCATGATCCTTGAGCGCGGGCACGCCGCCGCCGGCCTCGGATTCCGGCCATACAAGTTGAAACTTCGCCTCGCCGCGCATCACTCGGTCGCCCAACGGCGTGAGCGTGAGCAGCGGGAATTCGCCGGCGACGGTCTGCACCAGTCCGGCTTCCGCCATGGATCGCACCAATGCGTTCAAATAGCCCGAACCCTTGTCCTTCAAAATCCCATAGGTGGTGAGCTGGTCGAGCCGGGCGGTGATGATTTCCTGCGACTTGCTACCTGCTAACATTTGAACGATGCGGCCACGGCCATATTTCCCCTCCCAGCCGTTAGAGGTGCGCCGTGACATCCGGGCAACACCGCTCAGCGCCTTTTTGACGATCAGTTCTTCCTCCGCATTCGGGGCGCGAGAAATGCCGGAGCCCTCGTCGCGGCAGACATCGCAAGTGCCGCAGACACCGGCATCGGCCTCGCCGAAATACATCAGGATCCACTGCTGGCGGCAGATCCGCGAGTAGCTCATCTCGACCATTGCCTTGAGCTTTTCACGGTCGCGGCGGTCCTTCTCTTCGATGGCGGCCTCGTCGAGTTGCAGGCCACGGGCGAGCACGTCCGGCTTGAGTAGGCGGGTGCCCTTCATCCGCTTCCTCGGCAGGTCGAAGCGTTCGATGTAGCCGCCACGCGCGAGGATCGCCATCGCGCTGCCGACAGACATCGAGTTCTTCACGTCCGAGTTCTCCGCGATCTCCTCAAGCGTGCGATGGACCTCGAAATCCTTATCTGCTTCGTTCAGCAGGTATTGATAGATCGAGCGGACGATGGCGGCGGTCGGATTCGCGCCGTCGATGAAAAACTCCTGGGTGCGGGTGTCGGCGTAGTTGAAGAGCAGTTCGCAAAACGCGCTTTCGCCATCGCGTCCGGCGCGACCCGCTTCCTGATAGTAAGCCTCCACGCTGCCGGGGATCTCGTAGTGGATGACGAATCTAACGTCCGAGCGGTCGATGCCCATGCCGAACGCGTTGGTGGCGACGGCGACGTCCGCCTTGCGGTTGATAAAGATTTCCTGCGCCCGTTCGCGCTCTTGGTCCGACATGCCGCCGTGATAGGCCACGCATTTCATCCCCCAACTCGCGAGGGTTTCTGAAACGGCGTCCACTTTCTTCCGCGTGGCGCAATAGACGATGCCGGTCTTGTGCGCGGCGATGACCGATTTCATCCGCTCGTCCTTCTGCGCCGCTTTGTCCACGGCGGAAATGTTCAATGACAAGTTCGGCCGGGAGAATCCGCTGACCTGCTCGAAGGGATCGCGCAGCGCCAGCACAGTGGAAATGTCATTCCTAACAATCGGCGTGGCGGTAGCGGTGAGCGCAACGCATTGCGGCCTGCCGATTTTTTCCAGCGATCTACCGAGGCGCAGGTAGTCCGGCCGGAAATCGTGCCCCCACTGGCTGAGGCAGTGCGCCTCATCGACCGCGAACAGCGAGATCTCGATGCCTGATAGAGCGTGCAGGAAACTCTCCGCGCGGAACCGTTCCGGCGCGACATAGACGAGTTTCCATTTTCCGGCGCGCATGCCGTCGAGTCGTTCCTTCTGCTCCGGCCACGACAGCGTCGAGTTGATCACCGTGGCCGCGATGCCGCGCGCCACGAGAGCGTCCACTTGATCCTTCATCAGCGCGATCAATGGCGAGATCACCAGCGTCACGCCGGGGAAACACAGGGCGGGAATCTGGAAGCACAGCGATTTCCCGCCGCCGGTCGGCATCACCACCAGGCCATCGCGGCCCGAGGTGATTTCCCGGATCACTTCTTCCTGGCCGTCGAGAAACCCGGAAAATCCGAAATGCTTCTCCAGCGCCTCATGCGGCGTCATGATGAGAGGTTTGGAAATGGAGCGGGCAGCGGACATCGGACGTGGACGAATGAACAACAACGGGCAAGCCAAGGTCAACAACGGCCTGCTTCGCAATCTGCCAAGTTCACAATCTTCAGAGAAATTTGGATTTCCGAAACAAATTCCCTGTGCTAATAAAGCGGCGTGAAGTCCATTGCTTGGAAAATCCTCGCGGCGATCCTCGGGCTCGCTTGTCTCCAGTGCCGCCCCATCGGGCCGCCGGGAGGAGGGAGGGACCTCTATAAAGCCTACCAGTCGAACTCGCCCCGGCCCGCGCAACCGGTGGCTACTTCTTCGGGCGGCACGTCCGGCGGAATGTCCACCTCTGCGATGCTGCGGCAGGTGAATCTCAAGGTCGACATGGTGTCGAAGGGCTCTTACGGGCGGCGGTCGGCCCGCTCGATGAAACCGCGCTACATCACGATCCACAGCACCCAAAATTTCACGGCAGGCGCGGAGAAGCATTCTGCGGCATTGAAACACGGCGCACTTCGGACCGGCCAGCGACCCGGCTACCTGATCTGGCATTTCACGGTGGAAGACGGAATGGCCGTCCAACATATGC
>JBBQDJ010000354.1:0-4720 GCA_038319595.1 Verrucomicrobiales bacterium | reverse complement strand
CGGCCGGTGAGCATCTTGTGGACGTAACCTTGGTGGGAGACGTCGAAAACGAACTTGTCCTCCGGCGTCGAGAAAACCCGGTGCAGGGCCACGGTCAGCTCGACCACTCCGAGATTGGGACCTAGGTGGCCACCGGTTTTTGATAGAGAATCGATCAGCGTGTGCCGGATTTCCGCTGCGAGTTTCGGTAAATCCTCGTCAGCGAGCTTTTTGACATCGCGCGGTGAATGGATCGCAGAAAGCAGCGGGCCGAGCGCAGGGGGCTTAGAAGAGGCGGATGTCATTAGCGTCGTCGTCAGGATCTTCCGCGGAGTCGGTCAGCGCGGAGAGTTCGGGATTTTCCCCGGATTTCGGATCCGCATCCAGCGAAATTTCGCTCTGGTTGCGGAGAGTGATGAGTTCGATGCGTTCCCGGGCACCTTGGAGGATGGACTCGCAGCGGCTTAAATAGATCGAGCCTTTCTCGTAATGGGCCACCAGTTCCTCCAGCGTGAGGTGTTCGTGCTCCATGGCTTCGACAATGGTTTCGAGCCCGGTGAGAGCGGCCTCGAAAGAAGGTTGATCGGCGTCATCGCCCTCGGGATCTGGTTTTCGGCGTGCCATGATTACCTGCGTTGGTCTTTCTGTGCTTTGGGGATCAAACGGTCGCTGTAATAGACCATATCCGGCGGAACCAGCCAGTTGATATAGGGGTAACGTTTTGCAATCCCCTCGATGTGCTGGTCTTTATCATAAATGGTGACGCCCTCTTTCCAAGCCGCACCCTGCCTGACCGGCCATGTCGCCGCAAGCACCCGGCCATTGAGGACCAGCGAGGTGAAATCCTGATAACTACCCGCCACTTCCGCGACGGTCCCGGAACCATGGGAGGACGGTGAAATCAGGATGCCCGCCACCGGTGTTTGAAGATCCGCAGCGAACGATTCGAGTTTTTCAAAACCTTCCCGCTTCGGCGGCATCCAGATACTGACCCGGTCGGCATACCAGGCGACCGCCCAAGGTTGGTCCGAAACCACAATCTGTTTCTCCTTCACCCAACCCTTGAGTCCGGAGTCCTTGCTGTTGAGAACTGGCGCGAAATACGGCGGCCAATGGGCGACGCCACCGCGATCCCTGTTGTTGAGACCGATATTGACTCTTCTGGGAAGTGCCAGCGCCATTGGCAGCGCGCAGATGCCGACGATCACGATCAGATGGACGTTCTGCAGGATGGAAGTAGACGCCACCACTTCCAGACGGCTCCAAAGGATCGAAATGAACGCGATGCCGTAGGCCGTCATGATCGGGGCGAAAAGCAGGTGAAGCTGGTTGGGATCCAACGGGTCTTTCGTGATACCGAAGAACGCCATTCCCAAGGCGGCGAATACCCACATCAAAAGGATCATCCACCGGAAGCTGGCGATCGATGCGCGTTTGAACGGATGGAGCAGTGAGATGAAAAACAGCGGCGCGACCACGATACCACCCAGGAAGGGAATGATGTCGGTCGCCTGCAGCAGGGTGGTTCTCAGGATTTTCGCGATCAGTCCGTCGAGGATCAGGGGTTCGGATTGCAGGTCGGTGGTTCTCATGACCGCGCCCTCGGATCCATTGCCCAGTCCGTTGTAGAGGGTCAGAAATGCCGTGCCGAACGGGGAACCGGAATGGGTGTTGTTCCGCATCATCACGAAGAATGAGGGAACCACGATCAACGCGAGAACCAAAATCCCCACAATCCCCCGCGGGCGGAACGTGATTGCCGCATAAATGATATAGCCCAGCGCAATCCAGACCGTCATCCAATGCGTCAGCGCCAGCAACGTGAAAAAGATCCCGGCCACGATCGCCGGCGTCATTGCGACACGCCCCTCAGTCGCCGCTTCCACCGCCCGGTAAGCGAAATAAATCGCACACGAAAACAGCAGCAACATCAGCATCTGTGGCAAGCCACTCAGCGAAAAATTCCAGAATGTTTCGCAAAACAGCATCAGAATCGCACAGACCCCTGCGATCTTCGCATCAAAGATCCGGGAGATCAGCAGATAGTTCACTCCGATCGCCATCAAAAAGAACAGCGTGGAGACCGTCGCGATCACCCGGTCGAGCGGGAAAATCACCTCGTTGGCGTTCATCTGCCAGACGTTCGAATCATCAGCGCCGATCAGTTTGAGCACCGCGGCGTTGAGCAGCGGGTTGAGCGGTGAGTGATAGGTATCCTCAAACAGGAAAAAGGACGGCGTCGTGCCAGTGGCCTTCTGCGCCTGATAGTAGGCGACCGGGCGGATCATCTTGGTGGTGAAGCCATTCCCCCGGGCGATTTCCCGGGAAATCTGCGCCTGGTCCATTGCCTGCGGCGAGTTGAGACCTTGGAAGAGCACGAACAGGTTCCCGAGAGTCAGAATGATCAATACGATGAAAAACAAGCTGCGGCGGATGATGATGCCGGTGTCGAGCTGGGCGGGGTTGATACTCATGAAAAATGGGGATAGTCAGGCGATGAAACTCAGAGACCGAGGTCCTTCAGTTTGCGCTGGAGGGTTCTGCGGCTGACACCAAGCAGATCCGCGGCGTGGGTGCGGTTTCCACCGGCGATGGAAAGAGCGGCCCGGATCATATTGGTTTCGAGCGCATGCAAATTGAATTCCGCTGGTGCATCAAGGGTGATTTTCCCGACCGGCAGGAACTCGCCGCTGGCAACGGCTTGAAAATGCAGGAATTGCGGCAGGTGGCGAGCTTCAATGACGGAATCGTTACTCATCACCACGCCATGTTCGATGGCCGTGCGCAGTTCACGCACGTTTCCCGGCCAGGGATATTTCAAAAGCAGGCCCATCGCCTCGTCGGTCAGCGGCTTCAAGGGCCGGTCGTTCTCCTTGGCGAACTCCTGCAGGAAACTGTTGGCGAGAAGCACGATGTCCTCCCGGCGGGTGCGCAACGGGGGCATCTCGATTTTCACCACATTGAGTCGGAAATAAAGATCCTCCCGGAAACTGCCGCGCGCCACCAAGTCCTTGAGGTTCTTGTTCGTCGCCGCGACCACCCGGACGTCCACCTTGATCGGCGAGTTCGAGCCGACCCGTTCCAAGGTCCGCTCGGAAAGCACGCGCAACAGCTTCACCTGCGTCGCCGCATCGATCTCACCGATTTCATCGAGAAAAAGCGTCCCGCCGTCCGCCTGCTCGAAGCGGCCGATCCGCCGTTGGGAGGCACCGGTGAACGCCCCTTTCTCGTGGCCGAACAACTCGCTCTCCAGCAGTTGCGCCGAAAGCGCCGCGCAATGCACGATCACCATTTTCGCCGCCGGCCGTCCTGATAGATGGTGCAGCGTGTGGGCGACCACCTCCTTGCCGGTTCCGGATTCGCCTTCGATCAGCACCGTGGCACGGGTCGGCGCCACCTGTTGGACGAGCTCGGCGACCTTGAGGATCGCCGGGGATTTTCCAATCAGGCGGTCCAGCTTGTGCGACTTTTTGACCTGTTGGACGAGCTGCTGATTTTCCGTTTCCAGGTTACGACTGCGGAGCGCTCGCTTGAGCTGCATTTCCACCTCGTCGAGGTTGAGCGGCTTGGTCACGAAATGCCACGCCCCGCGGCGCATCGCCTCCACCGCCGTATCGACCGAACCATAGGCCGTCATCATGATCGCCAGCGGAGGTTCGGGCAGAGCCAACGCCGCGTCCAACAGATCCATCCCGGAGTCACCGCCTAACCGGAGATCGGTTAGCATCAGTTTGATCGGCTCAGTCTTCAAAATCGCCATCGCTTCGCTGGTCCCCGACGCCGTGTAAACGTCGAACTCCTCGTCCAAAGCACTGCGCAGCCCCTCGCGGGTGGCGCGTTCATCTTCGACAATCAGCAAGGTGGGCAGCATGGGTGGTGAAAAGTTGGTGGATGGCGGAAACGGAGCGCGGAATTCATTTCGGCTGTCATTCATTCATCTTCTTCGCAGGAGACGGTAACCAAAGATTTTGAAGATCGCATGAAAGCATCGTGAATTCCATCATCGAGAAAATGTCGCGGTCGATTGGGCATTGATATCCGATGTGTCATTTTCCAGCGATGATTCTTTATCTCAATCTATAGATCGATGACCGGCTCCGGAGGACCCAATAACCTTACTGGCCGCTCCGTCCGCGGCAGATGGATCAACACCCGCGTGCCCTGGTCCACCTCGCTTTCGATGGCGATCTCGCCGCCGTGCTCGCGGACGATGCGCCGCACGATCAACAGGCCGAGTCCGGAGCCGGAGGACTTCGTCGTCCGATAAGGCTCGAACAGCGCCCCCATGTGCTCGGGAGAAATACCCGTGCCGTTGTCCTCGATCGAGATGATGTATTCGAAATCGTTCACCCGCGTGCGAATGGTGATCTGGCCCTCGTTACAGGCGATCGCCTGATAGGCATTGCGGATCAGATTGTAAAAAACCTGCTGGAACTGCCCTTGGTCGATCGTCGCCGGCGGGAGCGAATCCGCGAGATCAAGTTGCACCGAAATTTTGCGTGCCGCCAGATCCGGCTCTAACAACTTGAGCGTGTCATGCAGCAGAAGATTCAAATCCTGCCGTTCGCGATGCGGCGTTGTCGGCCGAACGGCATGAAGGAAATTTTTCAGAATGGCGTCCAGCCGCTTGATCTCCTCGCGGGCGGTGGACAGGTTTTCCTCCAGCGGTCTGCGGTCACCCGGCGGCAGCTTGCGCAGTTTCCGGCCGAGGAGCTGTAGGTGGATGTCCAGCGAGTTGAGT
>JBBQDJ010000353.1:0-4731 GCA_038319595.1 Verrucomicrobiales bacterium | reverse complement strand
GTACCAAATGCCCGCCCCAGCCTTGATCACCCAGGCATTTCCCTGTGAATCCACATTCAGTTCCAGTGGCCGCAATGGTGTGCGATCCGTGATACCTGCCAGCTCGGTAGTCCGGACAACCCTCTGATTCTCGACCCGCATCAGCGCCGTGGGACTCAGAAGCCACCGGCTGCCATCGGGGTTGAGTGTGATCTTTAGGATGGGATTTTCCGGCGGGGTGGGAAATTCACGCGTAAAAGTGTCACCGCTGATCCGCCACACGCCATCGTTCATAACCGTCAAAATGTCTCCTTCGCGGGTGGGAACAAGCTGGTTGACCCGATTTCCCGGTTCACCCGGAAGCGGCACAGGCTTGAAACGGCCGTTCTCCCAAATTCCTAACAACCCCGACGAAGTCCTGCACCAAATCTTACCATCCGCATTCTGACAGAATTGAATGATGGCACCTTCGCCAGAAGGGGGAAGCAGTGGATCGGTCTCATAGATCGCCTTTTCGCCAAGCCTTAGCAACGAACCAGAACCCGTGGCGAAGCGTTCCTCGCTACCAAAGCGTCCGAGCCAGCTCATCACGCGCTTCTGAAAGCCCGGCTTGGCCGCCACTTTGTTCTCAAAGGAATTGTGCGAGTAAGAGACGAGGCGCCCGTCGATATCCGCGATCCACAGGACCCCACGGTCGTCCACTAACAGCTTGAGGATTTCCGGTGAAACAAGGGCCGGGGTATTTTCCGCATTAAACGGCGTGAAGCGAGTGCCGTCGAAACGGGCCAGCCAGCCAAGCTGCGTCGCGATCCAGAGATAGCCGTCGGGCGTCTGGGCGATGCTGAGCACGTGGCTCTGCGGCAATCCCTCGTAGGGAGTCCAGACGTCGATGAGAAACTTCGAATTCCCGCTCGCCCGCAGCGCGGAAGCACCCAAAATCAACGAGATGATCCACCCCGCCGGCTGCCGGAGTCTTCGGATCATTCGTCGAAATGGGTTCATCGGTAGGAACTCCCCGTTGGCGCTTAGGGAATTTCATTCTGGCTGGGGAACACCCACGGACAATACGAAACTTGGGTTTGGACGCCGGAATGAGGAACAACCTTACCCATGCAGGTTCCAATTCCTCCGCCCGCATCCGCAGGAATTTGTTTTGGCCGGGCAATGGATTCCGGCCATGCTTTGTGGGACGATGAACCGAAACGGAAAGCTCCACGCCCTCCTGTCCACTGCCCGGGTAGCGAACATTCCCAGCGTGGTCAGCAATGTGTGGGTGGGAGTGGTCATTGGAATGCTGCGGATCTCAACCAATCAGGTGAACCAGTCCGAAGGGATCGTGGCATGGGCCATCGTCTCATTTGCAGGGGTCCTTCTTTATGTCAGCGGAAATTTTTTCAACGACTGGATGGACCGTGCATGGGATGCGAAACATCGGCCTGAGCGAGCCCTGCCACGGGGATTGTTCCCCTCGGGACTTTACGCAGGAATGGCGATGGTGCTGGGAATCGGTGGGGTGTTAGTTGCCAGCTTGGCAAGCATCGCCAGCGGATGGGTGGCGGGGGGCATCGCGGTTTGTATCGTGATCTACACGCTGATCCATAAGCGAACGGCTTGGGGAGTGATCCCGATGGGACTGTGCCGGGCGCTCTTACCGGTGATGGGGTGCTTCGCACTATTTCCTTACGTGGATAGTGTCTGGCCGGTCGCGTGCGGACTACTTTGCTACATCATGGGTCTGTCGCTGAGCGCCCGGTATGAATCGATGGCCGAGCCGCCGAAATGGGTGGCGATTCTCGGGCGCGGGCTTCTGCTGGGGACAGCAATCCTAGTGGCTTGGGGAAATCAGAAATTGTTTCTCGCCCGCACCCCATCCGTGGTCGGAGCCATCGCCTATCTATTTTTGACCAGCCTCACGCTGAGAATTTGGAACAATCCGGTGTCGCTGCTGGTCTCCCGCTTGTTGGCTGGAATTCCGCTGGTGGACTGGATGGTCCTGCTGCCGGTCAGTGTGATGCTTTTCAAATATGGCCAGGATCCTGCCTTCGTCATCGCATGGATGTGTCTGCTTTTGCCTCCGGTGGCCGTCATTTCCGCACGTCTGCTCCAAAGACTCGCTCCGGCGACCTGATCCGGGCTTGCGGCGGGGCGTTTCCCGCGTTCCACTGCCCCCAAGCATGAGCATTGCAGAGAAACAGGAAACATTGCTGGAGGAGTTGGCACTATTTCAGGACTGGACGGAGCGCTACGAATACGTGATCGGGCTCGGGAAACAACTGGTTCCGATGGCCGATGCCGCGAAAACCCCGGAGCACCTGATCAAGGGCTGCCAATCCCAGGTCTGGCTCGATGCCGCGGCGGATAATGGCAAGGTGCGATTTTCGGCGGACTCCGACTCGCTCATCACCAAGGGGATGATTGCGCTGTTCGTGAAGGTGCTGGATGGAGAAACGCCGGATGACATCCTAACAGCGGACATGGGCTTCATCGACCGCACCGGACTGAAAGAACATTTAGCCCCGACGCGGGCAAATGCCTTGAATTTGATGGCGAACCAGATGAAAAAGCGCGCGCTCGAAATTGCAACCGCCCCATGATCCTCGCCTCTCTTCTTGAATTCAACTGGCTCTCTGATCCCCAAGCCTGGGGCGCGTTGCTGACCCTGTCGCTGCTTGAGATCGTCCTCGGCATCGACAACATCGTTTTCATTTCCATCTTGGTGGACCGCTTGCCCGAAGAACAACGGGCGAAAGGACGGCTGATCGGTCTGAGCTTGGCGATGGGCGCACGGATGGTGCTGTTGCTTTCGATCTCGTGGATCATGAGCTTGAAGAATGCGCTGTTCGAAATCCCGGTGCACCCGGCACTCTGGGATATGATGCCGACCGCTGAAGCCCATGGCGGGATGCTGGGCATCTCAATGAAAGACCTGATCTTGTTAGGTGGTGGATTTTTCCTGATCTGGAAAGCGACCAAGGAAATCCATCACAAGTTAGAAGGTGAGGACGATTCCCACGGAGTGGGCAAGGCGCGGGCGAGCTTCGGCGCAGTGCTGGTGCAGATCGCGATGATCGACATCATCTTTTCTCTGGACTCGGTGATCACCGCGGTCGGCATGGTGAACGACCCGTCACGGGTTTCGCTGATGATGGTGGCCGTAATGATCTCCATCGGTGTCATGATGCTGGCATCCGGATCGATCAGTAGCTTCGTCTCACGTCATCCGTCGGTCAAAATGCTGGCATTGTCATTCCTGATCTTGATCGGCACCGCGCTGATGGCGGAAGGACTGCACTTCCACATTCCGAAGGGTTATATCTATTTTTCGATGGCCTTCTCGCTCGCTGTCGAACTTTTGAACCTCAAGCTGCGCGGCAAGTCTCCACCGGCACCCGCTGCGCAAATCTGAGGTCACTTCAGATCTTCAAGCCGCTGCCTGCACCAGGCGAGGCCTTCGCTGTATTCCTCACTCTGCGGGCGGGAAGTGACCAGGCTTTCCCACAGGGAAACCGCATCCTTGAAGGCCTCGACGGCGGCGTCCTTGCGTTTGGCGAGCTGTAGCGCGTGTCCGAGATCTCCTAACAAATACGCTCCCGAGCTCTGCAACTGCTCAGGACGAGGACCATTGGCAGACTGGCCGGATTCTAACTGACCGAGGAGATCCCGTGCCTTAGCAATCAGCGCGATCTCGTCATCACGCTGTCCCGCCATTCCAAGCATCCTGCCCTTCTGCCACCACAGCAACGCAAGCCGATAGGCGACGATGGCGTTTCCTGGAGAAGAGGCACGGATGCCTTCGAGCATGCGGATTCCCTCATCGTAGTCCTTCATCGCCTCGGCGGATCGGCCCCGGTCACGCTGGATTCCCGCACGCAATCCGAGCTGCGAAGCCTTTCGGGAAACCGCTTCGGCATTGTCGGGTTGCTCGACGACAAGACGGTCTAGCAGATTCATCGCCTCTTTGGAAATCGACTCAGCTCCGTTGATGTCGCCGGAGAGCACCGCGGAGTCAGCCATCGCCCCGTAACAGCCGGCAAGGTCCAGCCGCAGGGCGAAATCCTCGGGTTTCTCTTTGAGCAGTTTGACCAACTCCACCGACGCCAGCATTCGGACCTCACGCGCGTCGCCCAGACTTCCCATGCCTTCCAGAATGGTCGCCGATGATAGATAACAGGCCGCGAGTTCCGATCTCAGGATTGCCACGTCCGGCCGTTGGTCCGCGATATGATTCAGTGACTGGGTGGCCCGCATCAGTTGCTCCAAGGCCTTCGTATTCTCGCCTTTGGCGGCGAGGAGTTTCGCCTCGTGGAAATCCAGCACAGCGATCAACTGGTTCAGACGGTCCGCATCCACCTCCGCCTGCGGTACATCCCCGAGCGCCTTGCGGGCCGCGATGAACGACGACTCGGTCAATGGATCCGCATTCGATTGGCGCAGCAACGCGAGCAGCAGCGAATTGGTGGCAATGCGGAATTTCAACTCGGCATCCATCGGCAGCGACGCCCACGCGTCGAGCGCTTCACCCAGTCGCTTGCTGGCGGCCGACGCGTCTCCGGAGGCGATCGAAATTTCCGAGAGCTGCAAACGGACCCGTGCCCTCTCGTCCGCCAGTGAGTCGATCTTCGCCGTGCGGGTGAGGAAATCCTCGAAATAGCGCTCCAGCCGTTTCAACCGCAACTCCCGCCCATCGAGCGGCGGCAGAAGCCGGTTCCCCTTCTCCATGGCCCAGGCGAACAAGCGGTCACCGACGAGACG